>CAMJHI010000148.1 GCA_946405475.1 uncultured Clostridia bacterium | reverse complement strand
CCGCTTCCAGCACCCGGTGGCCGGCACCTACAAAAAATGGTGCGTGGAAAACGGCAAGAACTACTTCTCCGTGGCTTCCGGCGGCGGCACGGGCAGAACCCTCCACCCCGACAACATGGCAGCCGGTCCGTCCAGCTACGGCATGACCGACACCATGGGCCGCATGCACTCCGACGCGCAGTTCGCGGGTTCCTCCTCCGTTCCGGCACACGTCGAAATGATGGGCCTGATCGGCATGGGCAACAACCCCATGGTCGGCGCAACGGTCGCCTGCGCGGTCGCCGTGGAAGAAGCGAGCAAATAAGCTTCCTCTCTTTCGACCCGTTCGCGGCAGCCGCAAATCAAACGCGGCGCCAAACAAAACAACAGCAAAACGGCCTGCTCTCACCCGAGGGCAGGCCGTTTTTCGGCAAAGGATTCTGACGGTTAAGGGCAGATGGGCATTACCGGGTCACGTCATCCGTTCCCTCAACCCGGTGCGTCTTCCGCCAGCGGCAGGCGCACGGTGGCGCGGAACTTGTCGTCCTCCACGGCGATCTTGAACTGACCGCTCTGCAGGCGGCACAGGTCTTTGGTAATGCTCAGCCCGAGCCCGCTGCCTTCGCCCACGCGCGAGGAATCGCCGCGCACGAAGCGTTCCATCAGCCGTTCCGCGGGCAGGTCGAGCTTGGTCGCGCAGGTGTTGATGAAGGTGATCACGCCAAAGCCTTCCTCCTGCCGCACGGTCACGAACGCCTGCGTGCCGGGCTTGGCGTATTTGGCGATGTTGGACAGAATGTTTTCAAACACGCGGTAGGTCTTCTGCCCGTCGGCCATGACGATGGGGCGCACCTCGCCCGGCGTCATGAGCATTTCCACACCGGCCGCCTCGAGGCTGTCCTCGTTTTCGGCAATGGCCTGCACGGCCAGCTCGTAAAGGCTCACCGGCATGGGGTGGATCTCGACCCGGCCGCCCGAGAGCTTGGACGCTTCGGTCAGATCGTCGATGAGCTGCTTGAGGCGCTGCGATTTTTCGCTGAGCACCTGCGCGTAGCCCCGCACCGTTTCATTTTCATGCTCGGTGTTCATGATCAGGTCGGTGTAAGTGATGATGGAGGTCAGCGGCGTTTTCAGGTCGTGCGTGACGTTGGTGATCAGCTCAGTCTTGGTGCGCTGCTCCTGCACGGCGGACTGCATGGCGTCCTTCATATCCTGCCGCATTTCGCTGATGTTTTCGGCAAAGCTCACCATGGAACGCGGCATTTTGTCGGTGTCGAACTGCATATCGTAATCGCCGCTCTGGGTGGCCTGCACCGTGTCGCGGATCTTATCGAGCGATTTGGCGTAGGAATACAGCACGGTGACGAAGGCGAGCTGGATGCTGCCGAAGATCAGCAGGAACAGCAAAACGGCAAAAAACCGGTGCCGGGCGGCCGAATAGAGCAGCAGCAGCAGCGTGATCGCCGTGGACACGGCGTAAAACGGCACCGCCACCTTGAACTGGCGCTTCATGCCGTCCGGCAAAGCGGAATTGTTGCCGGTGAGGCGGTTGACGAACCGCTGGGTGAGCCGGAACGGGAAGGCGAGCACCATGTGAGAAAAGAGCGAGTTGTTTTTGATGCTGCGGGACAGGAACGTCAGGTAATCGATCAGCACCGCGTCGGCGCACACGCAGCAGAACAGGAACCCGACCATGGCAATGTTGCGGTAGGTGCGGTAGGTCAGCCCGACGTACATCGACGCGCCGCCGAGCAGCACCAGACCGACGCACAGCGCCACGGAAAACAGCAGCCGCAGATCGCTGGGGAATTTGTCGAACCGGCGCATTCTGATCGGCGCGTTTTTGTAGCTGCGGCCGGCGACGATGAACAAAAAGACCGTCAGCGCCGTCGAGAAGAAAAACGAAAGCAGGAACACGGCGATGCTCTGCGAAACGCGGTTGGCCGCGGCGAGGTAATCGTTGGTCAGCGCGTTGAACGGATCGGCCGCCGTGACGCGCGCAAAGTTGTAGCTGATGCAAATGGTGCAGGGCGTGCCGCTGAGCAGACGCGAGGCGGTGGTCACGCCGAGCGCCTCGGGCTGCGTTTTGTTTTCGTAGCCGTGGCGCATGGACTGCAGAAACTGCTCCGTGTAAGCGCAGCCGGGCACCTCCGCGCCGTTGACGGAAAACACGGCGGCTTCCGTTTCGGTTTTGCCGGCGCGCAGGCGGGTGCACAGCGAAGCGAACACGTCGCCCACCGTGGCGGTCTCAAAGTTGTCGGTCGAAATCACGAGCCAGTCGGTTTCGCCGTAAAGCGAGGAAAAGCTGCTGACGTCGGCCGCGCCGCTGTTGGTGTAGGCGGCGCCCGTTTTGTCGTTGACGATGAGGTATTTGACCGCGCTGAGCGACTGTAGGTATTGGATCAGCGCGTCGTATTCGGCTTGCGCCGCCGCGATCTCGCCGGGGATATCGGCGGACGCGGCCTTGCTTTTGAGCGCGGTGAAATAATGCGAGTTGGGCGAAACGCGGTTGTTTTTGACCACGTATTGATCCGACTGTTCAAAGTCGTTCAGGCAGCGGCCGTTTTCATCCCTGACGTCGTCGCGGAAGGTGCCGTCGCCGTCGCGGTCGCGGTGGTATTCGGGGGAGGCAGCCATTTCGCTTTCGGCGGGCAGGCGGCGGTAGAATTCGTTGAAAGCGGCGGCGGTGTCGCGCGCCTGCTGGAATTTTTGCGCCGCAGCCTCCTGCGAATAACCCTCATAGGCCTGTTCCAGCTCGCTTTTCAGCGTGCCGTCGCGGAACACGGCGCCGTTGCGGTAGGTGATGAACGCGCGCTTGGCGGCGTAATAGACGAACCCGACTTCATCCAGAAAATCCTTGGACAGGCGGGCGTCATACAGGCTGCCGGCGGCGCCCGTGCCGCTGTCGCCGCCCCAGTAATAGCCGGAACGGTGCGCAAAATCAACCAGGCGCCACGTTGCCGTCGCGCCTGCTGCGATGAAGGTCAAACAGAGCAGAAAAGCCACTGCTTTGAGTGGCTTATACTTAAATTTTTTCGATTTTGTATCCAATGCCCCACACCACTTTCAGGTATTTCGGTTCCTTCGGGTTGATCTCGATCTTTTCCCGGATGCGGCGGATGTGCACCGTGACGGTTTTTTCGGTGGAATAGGACGGCTCGTTCCAGACCGCCTCATAGATCTGCGTGGTGGACAGCACGCGCCCCAGATTGGTCATCAGGTATTCGATGATGCCGTATTCGGTGGCGGTCAGCTTCACCGGCTCGCCGTCAAGCGTGACCACGTGGGCGTCGGTGTCGATGGCCAGCCCGCCCGTGACGATCACGTGCGAGGAATCGGCCTCGTTCGTGCCGCCCAGGTTGACGTAACGGCGGATCTGCGATTTGACGCGCGCCACAAGCTCCAGCGGGTTGAACGGCTTGGTCATGTAATCATCCGCACCGAAGCCCAAGCCCGTGATCTTGTCGGTATCTTCGCTTTTAGCGGACAGCAGGATGATGGGCACGTTGCTTTTTTCCCGAAGCTGCAGCGTGGTGCGCAGCCCGTCAAGCTCCGGCATCATGATATCCAGCACGATGCAGTGGATCTCTTCCTGCTGGGCGATGGCCAGCGCCTCTTTGCCGTTGCCGGCCTTGAACACCTTGTAGCCTTCTAAATTCAGATAGATCTCAATGGAATTGACAATGGCGGCGTCATCGTCACAAACCAGAACGTTATACATTATGATGCCCTCCTTTTGCGGCTGTTGAATTTACTGTACTGTGCACTCTTTACAAGAAACGCTAAACTTTCTTAAACTTTTGCAACATTGTTCAGCTTCAGAATTTTCTTTTGGATCGGGTGATAGAGCAGGTCGATCCCGTAGGAAAGCGCGAGGCAGAGAACCATCATGAACGCGTAAATGAGCGGCGGATATTTGGCCTTGAACACCAGCCCGACAAACAGCGTGTGATAAAAGAACATGTGGGTCAGCCAGATGTTGGTGGAATGTTTGCCGAAGAACAAAAAGAACGCGCGCACCGGTTTCGGCTTTCGGCCGGCGACCAGGATCGTGATAATGATCGTCCCCGTCAGCGGCGCGATGAACAGCGTGCGCAGATACTGCGCCCGCACAAACGCCAGACCGGCCACCAAAACGGCCGAACCGAGCCAGAACAAAACCGGGCTGATCTTCTGCGCGGCGGCTTTGGCTTTTTCAAAAAAGCAAAGCCTGCCAAGCACCGCGCCGAACAGATATTCCGCCAGCGTCATAAAGAATGCGCCGATGGAAGACGTACTGAAATAGACGGAAGGCGTGAACACCTTTTTGAACCGGAAGTAGTATCCGCCCACGTAGCAAACGGCGATGAGCAGCGAAACGATCAGCCAGTGATATTTTCGGCAAAGCTTCATCAGCAGCGGCGACACCAGCACCAGCACGGCGTAAACCGGCAGATACCACCACGCGCCGTTATAGAACGAAACAACGCTGATGTAGGAGAGGAAATAACCCAGCCAGCTGCTGGTATACAGCCAGCTTTGTCCGGCAAGAGCGGCGGCGATCGTGAACAGGATCAGGATCAGCCAGTACCGGCCGTAAAGCGCGAAGAGTGAGACCAGACGGCGGCGGTAAAAATGCTCTTTGCCATACAGCGTCCAGTGCGCGTAACCGCTGCAAAGGGCAAAGCCGAACACGCAAAAGTCGGAGATCTGCGCAAAATAGAAGGAAACGGGCAGGCCGAGCAGCATGACCGGCGTGGCGTAAAAATCGGCCCAGTCGATGCGGCAGAACAGATGCAGGCAAACCATTGCCAGCACCGAAAGCCCCTGCACCATTTTGGTATCGTCTTTGTTCATGGGAACCTCACGAAAGCTTATTGGCCGATGAGCTTACCGCCGGCCTTCATCAGAAGGGCGAAAATCATGTTGAAGTAGGTCATCAGCTTGTTGACCAGATTTTTCAGGTTGTTCGCGACGTTTTGCGCGTTGCTGTTCACGGCGTAGCCCTCAAGCGTGCCGACGTTGTCATCCACGCCGTCGGCGTCGAAGGCGAATTCGTACAGGAACGGCGCGAGCAGAGCGGTGGTGAAATATTCCACGGGGCTGATGTCGTCGAACGCCACGGCGCACAGGGCTTTGACCTGCGGGCTCATGCCGCCCAGCGCGTTCGCCGCGTCGCGCAGCGAAACGAGCGACAGCTCCTGGTTTTCTTCGCGCAGCAGCACGGCGACCGTGCGCAGCAGCAGGCGCACCTCGTCGCTGTCGACCGTGCAGGTCTCGCTGCCGCGGTAGTGGTTGGCCAGCAGCTCGCCCGCCAGATCCCACGGGGTTTTGTAGTTGGTCTGCGGCAGGGTCACGCCGTATTTCGCGGCGATCGTGCTCACGCTGTTTTCGCCGTAGAACGGCGTATCCAGTTCATCGGTCAGCAGCGTGACCGCCTTGTTGACGAGCGGATAGTAGAAATCGCTTTCCTTGATGCCCATTTTTTCCATGCTCAGCGACAGCACCATGCGGTAGCGGAAGCCCGCCTTCAAAAAGCCCTTGGCGTATTCGTTGAGCCCCTGATCCATCAGCGCGAGCTGCTCGGGGGTGTAGCCGTCCACCCGCGCGGTGAGCGCGTCGGTATCGATGCTGTCGATCGTTTTCGATTCGTAGGTGATCTCGTTGTCGGTGTAAGACACCACGCGGTAGCTCAGCGGGTACATCGTCAGCGCCGTGTCGGCAAAGTCATAAATTTTGTTGCCCAGCGCCGAGGTGAACACCGCCGCGTCGCTGCAGTGCTCGTGCCCGGTGAACACGGTGCGGATGCCCCAGTCGGCAAACCGTTCGGCGGTGGTGAAGTGGAACCGCACGATGAAGTTGCGGTTGATCAGCCGCTGCATCGGCATGTGGTCGAGCAGGTTGTGGTGCATCATCAGAATGGGCCAGCGTCCGTCCGCCTTCGCTTTTTCCGTCTGCTTTTTCACCCACATCACGCCGTCGTTGGTCAGCCCGTCCTCGGTGGAAACGGAGGGGTCGCAGCTGTCCAGCGCGATCAGTCGGTATTTTTCGCCGAGGTCCGCGGTATAGGAGCAGTCCTCTTCCCGCGTTTCCAGCGCGAGATCGTAGCCGAAATCGGCGTAGATCTCTTTGAACTCCTTGCGCGTCACGGCGCAGTTTTCGCCCAGATCGTGGTTGCCGTCGATGACGAACACCGGGATGCCGGTTCTTTCTTCAAAGGCGCGGAGCTTTTCGGCCAC
>CAMJHI010000147.1 GCA_946405475.1 uncultured Clostridia bacterium | reverse complement strand
CGTTCGCGGGCTTTGAGGTCGAACTGGCGTAAAGCAAATAATAATAAAGCAGGCACTGCCCGGTCGAGCAATGCCTGCTGTTTGTTTGTTTTGTGTTATTCGATCGTCGCAGTCAGCGGCTGGGAGGCCATGTCGTAGACGTTTTCGGCCACGACGCTCACCTGATAGCCCGGCTTGGCGTCGATTTCAAAATCGACCGAGTCAAGCCATTTGTCTGCGGGCAGCCAGTAATTGTTGACGATGTATTTGGTAAAGACCTCTTTGCCGTTTTCGTTCTGAACACGGATGCGGTACAGCTCGATCGGTCTGCCGTCGGTGCTGTCGGCTTTGGGGCATGTCACAACGTACTGATCACCCTTTTTCGCAACGGTAAGTCTGGCCGCCGGGCTGAAAGCGGGCGCAGAGGACTTATCCTTTTGATTCTCCGGCGTGTAGACGTAGGTGGAGGGATCGGCCACGTTTTCAATCAGGTATTCACACAGATAAACGCCGTCGTTCACGTCAAAGCCTCTCAGGCGGATGCGGTTGGCGGCGTCGACCTCGACCAGCCAAGCCTGCGCGGAAGCGTCATAATTGCATTCGGGTCTGCCGGGGTATTCGGGATGCTGCGTGCGATCCTTGTCAACGGTCACTTCCATGTAGCTGATGGAGCCGGTGCCCACCGCGGTGAAGGCGCCCTGCCAGATGGAACGCGGATCGTTGATCGGGTAATGGGAATGACCGGAAAAATCGACGATCTGCGGGTATTCTTTGAGAATGGCGCTGAAATGGTTGACGCCCCAGCCTTCAAAGTTGGAGGAGCCATAAACCGTGTTGCGCACGTGCTCATGATGAATGACAAAGATCGGCTTGGTCGGATCGTCTTTGACGGCTTCATCCAGCTGCTGCTTGAGCTGGATGCGCTGTCTGAGGTCATAGCGAAGCGCTTCCAGGCTGGAGGTGGAGATGCCGATAAAATGGAAGCCGTCGATGACAACGTGGTAATCGGCGTCGTTGCCGGTGATCTTGCTGATCTTGTCGCGGCATTTCTTGCCCTGATAGCCGTCGTGGTTACGCGCCACGATCGCCAGCAGGTCGGTTTCGTCGCGCAGCGATTGCTGCACCACCTCTTCAAACGAGGCGAACTGCTCGTCATATCCGTCGTTCGTCACGTCGCCGGCGACCAGCACCGCGTCGAGCGTGCTGTGGTTCGCGTCTTTTTCGGCTTCGCCGTAGCAGAAATCAAGCGCTTTGGCGATCCGGTCACGCCGCAGCGTATCATCCAGCCCGTGAATATGCGTGTCGCTGCAAACCATGAAGCGCAGCACGGGCGAAAAGCTGTCGACGGTCGGCTGATCCTGAATCGGCGCATTGCCGGAAAGATCGACCGGAATGCAGAACCAGGCGGTGAGGATCATGATAACGCCTGTGAGCAGAGAAATTACGGTTTTCATGGAATCACCCTTTCTTGATGTTGATTTGATTATACCGCATGACAAAACAATTGTAAACCAAAAACGCATAATTATTGACATCTTTCTTTGGCTATGGTATTTTTTTCATATACCATAATAACTGGAAAGAAGCTGAAAACATGTTAAAAGTCGGTCTGATCGGATGCGGCGGCATCAGCGGCGCGCACGTGCCCGCGTGGCAGAATATGGAGGACGCTGAGCTGATCGCGATCTGCGATATCCGCCCGGAAAAGATGGAACGCTATTCTGTGAAAAAGCAATACACGGATTTTGACAAAATGCTCGATGAAAACGAGTTCGACATCATCGACGTGTGTCTGCCGACCTATCTGCACGCCGAATACGCCATGCGCGCGATGAACAGAGGGATCAATGTGATCACCGAAAAGCCGATCGCTCTCAACGAAGAAGACGTGCACCGGCTGTATGAAACGGCTGAACGGAACCACGTGAAATACATGGTGGCGCAGTGCCTGCGGTTCTGGGACGATTACGACCTGATTAAGCAAATCTACGACACCGGCAAATACGGCCGCCTGCTTTCCGCCCACCTGTGGCGGCTGGGCAGCTACCCCGGCGGCGGCTGGAACCAATGGTATTACAAAAAAGAGCTCAGCGGTCTGATCCCGTTCGATTTGCACATTCACGATCTGGATTTTTTGGTTTATGCGTTCGGTCAGCCGAAAAGCTACCACTTCAGGCGGCAGGAACGCCCGGAACAGGATTACCTGAGCGTCGAATATGATTACGGCGACTTTTTCGTCACGTCGGAAGCGTCGTGGTACAAGGCGCACTATCCGTTCGGCATGGGCTTCCGCTTCCAGTTTGAAGAAGCCGTCGTGGCGCTGGAAAACAAAGAGCTGACGATCTATGATTGCTTCGGCAACCGCATCAAGCCCTACAGCGAAGACGCCACGGAAAACCTGAGCGATTTCGACCTGCCCTCCGGCAACGCCTACGCCAACGAGATACGCTATTTTGCCGACTGCGTCAAATATGACCGACCGGTGGAAAAGGTCGACAAGGACAGTCTGCTGGCTGTGTTGAAAATTCTGAACGAAATGAAATAATCCTTCGGGGGTGCTGTTATGGAAGCATCGTTTCTGATCGGCATGACACGTGCGTTTCTTACCATTTCGCTTGCGGTAACGTCGCTGTTTTTCCACACCAACACAGCGGTCGCCAATCCCCTGCCGCCCAGAGCGGACGGCGCCGATTTGCGCGTGGTGACCTTCAACCTGCGCTGTGTGGGCTTCGGCAAAACCTCGGTGGCGGCCCGCGCGCCGCTCATGGCGGCCGAGCTCAACGAGACCGGGGCGGATTCCATCGGCGTGCAGGAAGCGACCCTGCAGTGGATGGTCTACCTGCGCGAGCATCTGAACGGCTATCAATCCGTGGGCGTATCGCGCACCAACGGCAAAAACCAAGGCGAATTCAGCGCGATCTTCTATCAGGCCGACAAGTTTGATCTGCTTGATTCCGGCACCTTCTGGCTGTCCAGAGAGCCGGATAAACCGGGCACCTCCGATTGGGGCTCGGCCAATATCCGCATTTGCTCCTGGGCAATACTGCAAAACAAGGAAACGAAGCAGACCTACGCGCATTTCAACACGCACCTCGACCACGTCAGCGACGAAGCGCGCACCAACCAGATGAAGGTGCTGCTTGAACGCATGCAGACGATCGCGGGCGACCTGCCCGTTGTGCTGACCGGCGACTTCAACGCCGGGAGCGGTTCCGACATGTATCAGACCGTTTCCGCCGTTTTGCATGACAGCCGCCTGACAGCGCAGGAGACCGACGACAAGGGCACGTTCCACAGCTACGGCCTGATCGAGCCGAAGATCATCGACTACATTTTCGTGTCCGACGGCGTGACGCCGCTGGTGTATCACGTGATCGACGACAAGATCAACGACATGTACCTGTCCGACCACTACGGCATTTATCTTGATTTGAAATTAGATGAGTAACCTATGACAGAATTTACCATTTCGATCGCGGACGTTCCGATTCAGATTCGGGCCAATTATCCGCAAACAAAAGTATTTTGCCGCCGGTTTTTGAGCGATCGGGAACCGCTGTTCAGCGTTGAGATCACGAGAGATGACCTTGCCGTTGAACAGGCGTTCAGCGCCAGAACGGCGGCGCATCGGCAGGAGCCGGTCAGGGAGTATCCCCTGCCCTATCTGGAAACGCTCGCGGTCAGCCGGAAGATCGCCAACCAAACGCCGCTGTACGGCGCGGTTTTGTTCCACGGCGCGGCGGTTGCGGTGGACGGCGAGGTCTATTTGTTCACCGCCCAAAGCGGCACCGGCAAAACCACGCACATGCGCTACTGGCTGGAGCAATTCGGCGACCGAGCCGTTGTGGTCAACGGCGACAAGCCGTTTTTGAAGATCACCGACCGAGGCGTTTTTGCCTGCGGTTCCCCCTGGCAGGGCAAAGAAAATTACGGCAACAACCTCATTCTGCCGCTGAAAGCCGTTTGCCTGCTGCGCCGCGACAGCTTTGACCACATTGAAAAGGTCAGCTTCGCCCAAAACCTCGCCGCCGTGCTGCGGCAGACCTATCAGCCGCCGACGGCGCAGGGCATGGAAAAAACGCTTGATCTGGTGACGAGCTTAGCTGCGCAGGTGCCGCTGTATCAGCTTGGCTGCACGATGGATCCGCATTCGGCGCTCGTGGCCTACAACGGAATGAATCCATAAGAAAAAAGAACAACACACCTGAAACGATGTTGATCGGATTCAGGTGTGTTTTTTCATGCAATTACCGCTTGTATCGGCGTTTGTTCGACGAAAAATAAAACAAAAAGGCAAAGGAGAGTGCGATTTGAACCGGGAACAATATCTGCGAAGCCGAATCGCCGAGCTGGCGCACACGCTCGCGTTTGATAAAAGCCTGCCGACTGCGCAGCGGCGCAATCTGGAGCGGGCGCTGCTGTTTTATCTGGAAGATCTGCGAAACCGTTAACGATAGGTCATTTTCGCGTTGATCTCGCGGATCATCGCTTCGTCTAACTTCACGACCTTGCGGTCATAGGTCAGAATGCCGTTCACTTCGTTTTCCACGTCGCTGACCTGCGTGTAGACCAGAGCGCAAAGCCCCTTGTTGATCAGGCGGAAGACCTGTTTTTCGTGCAGCTTGCGGTAGGCGGCGGAAAGCGACGGCTCATCCTTGAACATGAGGTAGCCGAAGCATTTTTTGCGGTTCCAGACGTGGTTTTCGACCACCCGGCTGTAGCCGCCGTATTCGCTGATGACCAGCGCCCGCTTATCGCGCGTGAAGCCGCCCAGCGGCACGATATAGCGGTGGATGCTCTTGAAATCGCCCGCGCCCTGATCGTGCCAGCCGCTGGCATGGTCAACGTAACGGGTCGGGTCAAGCTGCTTGACGTGCGCCGCGACATTGGCGGCGTCGAACTGCCCCCAGCTTTCGTTGAACGGCACCCAGCAGCAAATGGAAACCGCATTATACAGGTGCTCGAGCATTTCATCCAGTTCCAGCCGGTAAAGCTGCTGCGCAAGCGGTTCGGTGCGTTCAAACAGCGATTCATGCTTATCGTTGAGCGTGCGCACGCCGACGTTCGGCAAAACGCCCGCCACAAGCATATTCACACCGCACCCGTTGGGCATATCCTGCCACACGAGCATGCCCAGCCGGTCACAGTGATAATACCACCGAAGCGGCTCGACCTTGATGTGTTTGCGCAGCATATTGAAGCCGAGCTCGCGCATTTTTTGAATGTCGTAGATCAGCGCCTCATCGCTCGGCGCGGTCATGCCGCCATCCGGCCAATAGCCCTGATCGAGCAGCCCTTTCTGGAAATAGGGCTTGTTGTTCAGGCAAAGCCTGCGGTAACCGTTCTGATCGCGTGCCGTACTGAATTTTCTCATGCCGAAATAAGAGGTGACCGTGTCGACGAGCTCCTCCCCTTCCAGCAGCGAAACCGTCAGGTCATACAAAAACGGATCTTCCGGCGACCAGAGCTTCGCGTCGGGAACGGCAACGCAGTCGCCGGCCCGAATGACCGCGCTCGTCACGAGGGCTTCGCCCGCTTTCACTTCGACCTTTAAGCGGCAGTCGCCGTTTTCCGGCGCTTCCACGCGCAGCACGGAACGGTCGATATCCGGCGTGAGCTTCAAAGAAGAGAGGTAGCTTTGCGGCACGACCTCAAGCCAGACCGTCTGCCAGATGCCGGAGGTGGCGGTGTACCAGAAGCCGACGGGCTTTTGTACCTGCTTGCCGCGCGGCTGACCGCCCTTGTCAGTCGGGTCAACGACACGCACGATCAGCTCGTTTTCATCCTGCAAAACGTCGGTGATATCAAAAGTGAACGGGCAGTAACCGCCGGTGTGCGCGCCGACCGGGAAGCCGTTCACCCACACCTCACACTGCCAGTCGACCGCACCGAAATGCAGCAGCACGCGCCTGCCTTCGTAATTTTCCGCCACGGTGAAGGTGCGGCGATACCACAGCGCATGGTTTTCGTCCAGCGCCTTTTCCACGCCGGACAGCTCGGTTTCGACCGCGAACGGCACCAGGATCTTGCCCTGGCTTTCCCCCATCGTTTGCTGATCAAGGGGCGTGATGGCGTAATCATATGCGCCGTTGAGGCATTGGAAGCTGTCGCGCACCATCTGCGGACGCGGGTAATCATTTAACGGGCAGCTCTTGTCGATCGTTTCCGACCACTTTGTGCGAATCGCGTTCATATTTCATCAAACTCCGTTCGTTAAGGCAGCACGACAGGTTATCATTTGAAGTGCAACAGAAAAAACAAAGCGACAACACAGCCTCTT
>CAMJHI010000146.1 GCA_946405475.1 uncultured Clostridia bacterium | reverse complement strand
TGACGGGCTTCGATCACCGGTACGGCGTGCGCACGTTGATCAGGCGGTAATCCACCGGCGTCTGGTTTTTGTTCACGCGGTAAACGCTGAACACCAGCCCCATGGCGATGTAAATACAAAGGTTGGCCGAGCCGCCCGCGCTCATGAACGGCAGGGTGATGCCGATGACGGGCAGATACATCAGCACCATGCCCACGTTGACGATCACCTGCGAGGCGATCATGGCGGCCACGCCGGTGCACAGATATTTGCCGGGGGCGTCGTCGGTGATGCGGGCGATTTTGACAATGCGCAGGATCAGCAGCACAAACAGCGCGATCAGCGCCATGCACCCCACAAAGCCGAGCTCTTCGCCGACCACGCTGAGGATCATGTCGTTCTTGGCCTCCGGCACGTAGCCCGCCTGTGTGAGCGGCCCCTTGAACAGCCCCTTGCCGATCAGCTGACCGGTACCGATGGCGGTTTTGCCGCGCATTTGCTGATAGATGATGTCTTCATAGGATTCCGGGTAGAGCAGCGCCAGAAAACGGTCGCGCTGAATGGTGTTGAACACCTTGATCCATACGATGGGCGCGGCGGCGATCACGGTGCCCAGCGCGATGGCGAAATACCGAAGCTTCACGCCGGCCAGGAACATCATCACCACAAAGATCATCAGGAACACCAGCGCCGAACCCATGTCGCCCGTGAGCACCACCAGCAGCGTCGGCACGGCGCCGTGCACGCACAGCAGCAAAATGTTCAGCAGCCGGTCGATCTCGCGCCCGACCAGCTCCAGATGCACCGAAAAGGTGATGATGAACGCTGCCTTGAGCAATTCGGAGGGCTGAAAATAAACCACGCCGAAATCCAGCCACGTTTTCACGTCGCTGCGTCCGGCGGGGCCGGTGCCGAATTTGAACAGCAGCAGCATCAGCAGGATCGACACGCCGCCGACGACCGGCCAGAGCTTCAGGATCACCTCATAGTCGATCGCCGAAATGATCAGGCTGAGCACCACGCCGATGGCCACGGCGGCTATCATCACGACCGTGTCGCGGAAGATGACCTGCCCTTCGGTGAGCTTGCACAGCGTCGCGCTGTGCACCATCAGCACGCCCAGCACGGAGGCGAGCAGGCAGAGGATGAGCAGAGTAAAGTCGGTTTCTTTGATAAAACGGGCAACGGCGCGCACGACGGGTTCCCTCCTTTCACGGCAGTATCGGCCGATATATAATCGGATTATAATATATTTTGCAAAAAAACACAAGTAAATACTTTCTTACCGCGGCGGTTTATGCTATAATTCTGTTTCAAAGGGTGAAAACGATGAAAAAAACGCTGGTTTCTCATTCCGCCGCGCAAACCGAACAGATCGGCGAGCTTCTGGCAGCCTTGCTGCACAGGGGCGACGTCGTTGCGTTCTTCGGCGGGCTCGGCGCGGGCAAGACCGCCTTCGTGCGCGGCCTGGCGCGCGGGCTGGGCGTTGCGGGCAGCGTGAGCAGCCCCACGTTTTCCATCGTCAACGTCTACCCGGGTTCGCCCATGCTCTGCCACTTCGATATGTACCGCATCGACGGGTGGGACGATCTGTGCACCACCGGCTTTTTCGATTACGCCGAGGATGATGCGGTGCTTGCCGTGGAATGGAGTGAAAACATCGAAGCCGTTTTGCCGGAGCATTCGATCTTTGTCACCATCGAACCGGGCGAAACTCAAACGCAGCGGATCATTACGTTAGAAGGGGATGAACGGCTTGAAAATTTTGGCGATTGAAAGCTCGGCGGTCTGCGCTTCGGCCGCGGTGAGCGAAAACGGCAAAATCGTCAGCGAGTGCTTCGTCAACGCCGGGCTGACCCATTCGCAGACGCTTTTGCCCATGGTGAAAAGCTGTTTGGATACCGCGAAGCTGACGGTGGACGACGTTGACGTCATCGCCGTGGCGGCGGGTCCCGGCTCGTTCACGGGGGTGCGCATCGGCGTAGCCACGGCGAAGGGGCTGGCGTTTGCGGGCAAAGAGTGCCGCGCCGTTTCCACGCTGGAGGGGATGGCCTACAACTTTCTCGGCGTGCCCTGCTCGGTCTGCTGTGTGATGGACGCCAGATGCCATCAGGTCTACACGGCCGCGTTTGCCTGCGGCGAAAGCGTGACCCGGCTGTGTGAGGATCGGGCGATGCTCATCAGCGAGCTGCCCGATTTGCTGAAAAATTTGAAAAAACCGGTTTACCTACTTGGCGATGGCGCCGATTTATGTTATAATTATTTGAAATCGGTCGGGGCCGACGTGCTGCTTGCGCCGCCTCACCTGAAATATCAGCGCGCTTCGGGCGTGGCGCTGGCGGCGGAACAGGCCGCCGGGCAGGCGTGTGACGGCGACAGCCTCAAGCCTGTTTACCTGCGTGTGCCGCAGGCGGAGCGGGAGCTGAAAAAAAGACAATCAGAAAAGGGGAGACAATCATGATCGCACTCGGCGCGGATCACGGCGGCTATGAACTGAAGGAAAGCATCAAAAAGCATCTGGACGAAAAAGGGATCGCTTATCACGATTTCGGCACGCTCACGGGCGAGGCGATCGATTACCCCGTCATTGCCGAGCAGGTGGCCAACGCGGTCGCCGCCGGTGAATACGAAAAGGCGATCCTCTGCTGCGGCACCGGCATCGGCATTTCGATGGCGGCCAACAAGGTCAAGGGTATTCGCTGCGCCTGCTGTTCCGACTATTTCAGCGCGTATTACACCCGTCTTCACAACGACGCCAACATTCTGGCCATGGGCGGCCGCGTGGTCGGCCCCGGTCTGGCGTGCATGCTCGTCGACGTGTTCCTTGAAACCGAATTCGAGGGCGGGCGTCACCAGCGCCGCATCGACCTGATCAAGGCCATCGAAGACAAACAATAAGGCGATTGGTCGATAGGTTGCTTGCGCAATTCGATATGCCGGACGGCTCGATATGTCCCTGACGGGACAAGCTTTTCCTGTTCGGCAACGCCGAACAGTTCGAATCGGACGAAGTGCGATATATCGAATTTGCAAAGCAAATATATCGAATGCCGTCAGGCGTATTACGAAAATTTGTGAAGCAAATCTATACTTAGGAGTGTTCAAAATGGCAGTACATGAAATGGATCATCCGCTCATTCAACACAAGCTTTCCGTCCTGCGCGACGAGCGCACGACTTCCAAGCAGTTCCGCGAGCTCGTCAGCGAGATCGCCATGCTGATGTGCTTTGAAGCAACGCGCGACCTGCCGCTGATGGATCGTGACGTCAAAACCCCCGTGGCCATGGCGCACACCAAGGTCATCGCCGGCAAAAAGCTGGCGTTTGTGCCGATCCTGCGCGCCGGTCTGGGCATGGTCGACGGCGTGCTGACCCTTGTGCCCAACGCCAGAGTCGGTCACATCGGTCTCTACCGTGACCCGGAGACCCTCAAGCCCGTGGAATATTACTGCAAGCTCCCCGCCGATATTCAGGAGCGTGAAGTGATCGTGCTCGATCCCATGCTTGCCACCGGCGGCTCGGCCATCGACGCGATCTCCCAGATCAAGCAGCGTCATCCGAAGGAGATCAAATTCATGGGTCTCATCGGCGCGCCCGAGGGCGTCAAGGCGCTGAGCGAAGCGCATCCCGACGTGGAGATCTATATCGGCGCCATCGACGACAAGCTCAACGATCACGGCTACATCGTGCCCGGTCTGGGCGACGCGGGCGACCGCATCTTCGGCACGAAGTAATGGCAACCACCGATTTGATCGTCGGCGCGCATCCTGACGGCTGATTTTTCGCTGGATTTTGCGAAAATACTCGTTAATACACCAAGTATTGCCTGCGTTTTTCGCTTCATCCGGCGAAAAATCCTCTCGTCAATCTGCACACCCCCGATCCAATCAGCGTTTGCTGAAAGAAAGCAAACAAAGATTTGAGCGTCGGCGCGCATCACACCCCCGATCCGATCAGCGTTTGCTGAAATAAATCCCTTTATTATACGAAAGGAAAGATACGGTCTGCGCCGCCGGGCGCGGATCCGGTATCGCATGTTACCATGAAAGTTGTTCTTAAGCAGGACGTCAAGGGCCTGGGCAAAAAGGGCGAGCTCGTCAACACCTCCGACGGTTACGCGCGCAACTACCTTTTCCCCCGCAACCTGGCCTCCGAAGCCAACGCGCAGGCGATGGCGGAACTGAAAAACAAGGAACAGGCCGAAAAATACCGCATCGAGACCGAAACGGCCGCCGCCAAGGCTGCCGCCGCCGAGCTGGCGGGCAAAACCATCCGCGTGACCGCCAGAGCCGCAAGCTCTTCGGCTCCGTGACCGCCAAGGAGATCGCCGCGCAGATCAAAACGGATTTCGGCGTGGATCTCGATAAAAGAAAGATCGAGGTCGAGGATATCAAATCCTTCGGCACCTTCCCCGTCACGGTCAAGCTCAACCACGGCGTGACCGCGTCACTTTACGTAATGGTCAGCGAATGAGCTGAATTTGGATGAAAGGCGGTGAACAGCGTGGAACCCGATTATGCGACCAATTATGACGGTCTGAACATGCCCTACAGCCTTGAAGCGGAACAGGCGGTGCTCGGCAGCATCCTCAAGGATCCCCGCTGCATGCCGACCGTTCTGGTCCACGTCAAGGCCGATCATTTCTATCTGCCGCAGCATAAGGCGATCTTCGCCATTATGGTGGAGCTTGACGCCAACGCCCAGCCGCTCGACGCGCTGGTGGTGCTGGAGCGGCTGAAGAAGGACGGCGTCTACGACGACGCCGGCGGCAAGACCTACCTTTACCAACTGGCGCAGGCGGTGCCTTCCGTTCAGAACGTGGAGGCGTACGCCAAGATCGTGCGCGAAAAATTCTACATCCGCTCCCTCATCACGGCTTCGCGTGAGATCATCGATTCCTCCGTGGATGAAACGACCTCGGCGGATCTGCTGCTGGACGCGGCGGAACAGAAAATCTACAACATCCGCCAGGGGCGCGCGAGCGACGCGCCCTCGCGGCTGGATGATATCATCAACAACGACGTGCTCGAGCGGCTGAAGATCATCTCCAACCCCGAAGAGCGCGAAAAGCACAAGGGCTGCCCGACCGGCTTTTCCTATCTGGATAAATGTATTTCCGGGCTGAACAAATCCGACCTCATCATCATCGGCGCGCGCCCTGGCATGGGCAAAACGAGCCTCGCGCTCAATCTGGCGCGCAACGTCGCGGTCGTCGGCGGCAAAAAGGTGATCATGTTTTCGCTGGAAATGACCAAGGCACAGCTGGCTGAGCGTGTGCTCGCCACCGAAGCGCGGGTCGACGTCAAAAAAATGCGTTCCGGCGAATTTGACGACGCCGACTGGCAGCGGCTGGGCGCCGCGGTCGGCTCGCTGAACCACTGTCAGCTCTATTTTGACGATACCTCCAGCATCACCGTGCCGGAAATGAAGGCGAAGATCCGCCGCATGCGCGACGTGGACTGTGTGATCGTCGACTATCTGGGTCTGCTTTGTTCCGATAAGGATTACGGCGCGCAGCGCGTGCAGGAGGTTTCCGACATCACTCGAAACCTCAAGCTCATGGCGAAGGATCTCAACATCCCCGTCGTCGCGTGCTCCCAGCTGGCCAGAGTGACCGAGGGGCGCGGCAAGTCCCACCGTCCGATGCTGGCCGACCTGCGTGATTCCGGCTCCATCGAGCAGGACGCCGACATCGTTCTCATGCTCTATCGTCCGTTTTACTATATCAGTGAAAAGGACGGGCCGCTCACCGAAGAGGATCTGGCCAAAAAGAACGAGGCGGAGCTGATCATCGCCAAAAACCGCCACGGTCCGCTGGATACCGTCAACCTGCACTGGAACGGCGAATACACCTTGTTCTCAACTGCGGAGAAAACCCGATATGAAGAATAAAGTTGTCCAAACCATAGAGCGTCATCAAATGCTTTTGCCGGGTGACAGAGTGCTCGTCGCCCTGTCCGGCGGGGCGGATTCGATGGCGCTTCTTCATGTTTTACTGAGCCTTCGGGAAGAATACCGCCTGCACATCGCGGCGGCGCATTACCATCACGGCATCCGCGGCGAAGAGGCGGACCGCGACGAAGCCTTTGTGCGCGGCGCGTGCGAAACGCTCGGCGTGCCGCTCACGGTCGGCCGCGGCGACGTGCCGAAGCAGGCGAAGGCAAGCGGGTTGGGGCTGGAAGAATGCGCCCGCGAAATGCGCTACGCATTTTTGGAGCAGGCGGCGCAAGGGGCGTTCATCGCCACGGCGCACACGATCAGCGACTGTGAAGAAACCTTTTTGTTCAATCTCAGCCGCGGCGCTTCGCTGCAC
>CAMJHI010000145.1 GCA_946405475.1 uncultured Clostridia bacterium | reverse complement strand
CGAGGTCATCACGCTGGACAACGGCGGCCGGGTGATCTACGAGGTCGTGACCGATCAGAACGGCGAACCGCAGACCGACGCGCAAGGGCAGAAGGTCTATCGCCCATATGACCCGCCGGTAACGCAAAAGGGCGGCTACCTTGTGACCGACGCAGAGGGCTCCACCATCAAACAATCCGCCACCACCGGCGCGCCCGTCACCGTGGGCAGCGACAGCGGCAGCGGCGAGATCGTTGACGACGTCACCGTGCCGGTGACCGACGCGAACGGTCAGACCGCGGCGCAGCAGCCGACGAATGCCGAGGGGCAGACGCTCGATCTGAACAGCGGCGGCAAGAAGGAAGGCGGCAAAAACGAAGCCACCACCATTCCGCAGCTGGAGCACGCCTCAACGGTCGCTTACAACGGGCAGATCAGCCAGGGCAAGGCGAACCTGCTGCTGCGGATACTCGACGACATCGAGAACCCGTTTGAGGAGGATCTGGTCGAAGACCGCTACGCCGAAGGCAAGGAGAGCATCAAGGTCTACATCGCCAACATTCACGAGGCGCAAAAGCAGATCATGGCGGATCCTGAAATGTACACCTTTGTGACCAAAAGCAACATCGAATACTGGAACCTTTATCTGACGCAGATGGAACGTAAATACGGCGAATTCGCTTCGATCGTCGGCGCGCTGAAGCCGGGAGAAAAGCCCGGTTCCGCCGTTTACACCTCTTACGTCGCGTTCCAGGATGAATACCGCAAAGCCCTCGAAGTCTATTACAGCATTTACGACGCGGCACAGAAATACGCGAAGTAAATCAAATCGAAAAGAATCAACCCTGACGGGAAAGGATGTTTGAAATGAGAGCTTGTATTTACGGCGCAGGATCCCTCGGCACCGTGCTGGGTGCCTACATCAGCCAAAACGGCGGTCAGGTCGACCTGATCAACCGCAACAAGGCGCATGTGGAAGCCCTGAAGAAAAACGGCGCCAAGATCGTGGGTACGGTTGACATGACCGTGCCGGTCACCGCCCTGACGCCCGACGAAATGCAGGGAAAATATGACCTGATCATTCTGCTCACCAAGCAGCTTTACAACGTGGAGGTGCTGCAGGGGCTGGTGCCGTTCATGAGTGACGGCTGCATCGTCTGCACGCTGCAGAACGGCCTGCCGGAGCTTTCGGTGAGCGAGGTCGTGGGCGAAGACCGCACCATGGGCTGCACCGTGGCCTGGGGCGCAACGCTGCTTGAGCCGGGCGTGGTGGAGCTGACCAGCGAGCCGGATTCCATGAGCTTCGGCCTGGGGCGCATGAACGGTCAGAAGGACGACAAGCTCATGGAAGTGAAGGCGTTTCTGGAACAGATGTGCCCGGTCGAGATCGAAGAAAACTTCATGGGCGTGCGCTGGTCCAAGCTGCTTATCAACGCCGCGTTCAGCGGCATGTCCGCCGTGACCGGCAAAACCTTCGGTGAAGCCGCGCAGGATAAGGATTCCCGCGTGTGCGTACAGATGCTCATTAAGGAGTGCATCGACGTGGCGGCTGCCGCCGGCATCAAAATCGAGCCGGTGCAGGGCAAGGATATCGTCAAGCTCCTCGATTTCAAGGGCGGGCTGAAGAAAAAGCTGTCCTACGCCATCATTCCGCTTGCCATCAAAAAGCATGCGCTGCTCAAGGCGAGCATGCTGCAGGACCTTGAAAAAGGCAAAAAGACCGAGGTCGATTTCATCAACGGCATCGTCTGTCAATACGGCAGAAAGTTCAACGTGCCCACGCCCTATAACGACGAGGTGGTCGCCATCATCCACGGCGTGGAGGACGGCAAGCTGACCTGCTGCATGGAAAACGTATACCTGTTCCGCGGGTAAAAGCGGAAATGAAATAAAAAAAGGAAAGGAATGCCGGTTGATTGGAAAACCCGGCACAAACAAAACCAATGAACAAAAAAACACTGTTTCTGACCCGCGCAGCGGTGATCGCTGCCCTGTACGCCGCCCTGACTTATGCCGCAAGCATCGTGAACCTTGCTTACGGGCCCATCCAATTCCGATTCTCGGAAGCGCTGACCGTGCTGGCGTGCTTTACGCCGGCCGCCATTCCCGGGCTGACGGTGGGCTGCTTCCTCGGCAATCTGGGCAGTCCCTTCGGCCCCATCGACTGGGTCGTCGGCTCCACGGCCACCCTGCTGGCGGCGCTTTGCACCTATTTCACCCGCAAGATCGGCGGCAAGCTGGCCTGCCTGTGGGCGCCGCTGTTTTCCACTGTGTTCAACGCCGTTCTGGTCGGCGCCGAGATCGCGTTCACGTCGCCCAACGGCGGTTGGGCTGTGTTCGGCGTCAATGCGCTGCAGGTCGGCGTGGGCGAGCTGGCCGTCTGCTGTCTGCTGGGCATTCCGCTGTATTTCCTCATTCAGCGCAATGACGGCCTGAACCGCGTGTTAACGTCAGGCAAGCAGTGATGATTCCGGCGCTTCGCCGCCAAACAGGCGACGCCGCAGGGGAATCTTGATGGAAAAAGCGTCTTTAATGCTGAATTGTAAAAATAAACAGCAGCCGACGTGCTATAATAATTACAAACTTGTAACCATTTGATACCTTTTGTAACCTACGGAAAGGGGGCGACTGAACTGGCCGATCCCAACAACAGAATTGCAGAGGACGAGCTTTTTGAAGAAGAGGAGCTTTATATTTCCGTTTCGGAGCTGGAAAACAGCCGACCCGATCCGGAGCGATACGGCATCTTTTCCTTTTTGGCCGATCAGCCGATCTTCGGCGTAGAGCCGGTCAAAAAGGCGCGCCCTGAGCGGTCGCGGTCGACAGATGCGGCGGGCAAAACCGCGCAGCGCCCCGCCCCGCAGCGGCCGGAACGGGTGAAAAACCCGCTTTACGATTGGATCTATCTGTTCGGTCTGGGTGTGATCCGCGCGGTGAAGCACCTGTGGCGGCAATTCAGCGGCGCGCTGCGCAAGCCGTTCCACGCGCTGGCGGTGTTTGCCGGGCTGATCTACATACTCATCGACAAAATCGCGCTTCGCTCGCTGCACAACACGGCGGGCGACATGAAGAAACTGCGGGCGGACGCCAAAGGCGCCATGCGGCACCTGCGCCGCAGCTTCAGCGGCCAGCCCAAAGAGGTCGTCAAGCGCTTCCTCGGTTACCCGAAGCGGGCGCTGCAGCTCTATCCGGGCTTTTTCCGCACCGCGTTCAACGTCTTGCTGCCGGCGGCGGCGTTCGCCGTGCTGGTCGTGACCGTCGTTTCCTACACGAGCGCGACCTACGCGCTGGAGGTCGTGATGACCAACAACGGCGAGGAAACCACGCTGGGCTATATCAGCAACGAATCGGTGTTCATCGACGCCAAAAACATCGTCAAGCAGCGCATCGACTCCGGCGTGAGCGATCAGGCGCTCATTGCCACGCCGACCTACCGCATCAAGCGCGTGAGCATCAGCGACAAGCTCATCGAAGAATCCGACGCCGGGCTGACCAGCGCGTGCGGCGTGTATATCGACGGCGACTTTGTCTGCTCGGTCAAAAACGAAACCGACGCGCGCAGCGTGTTTGACAACATGCTCGACGAAGCGGAAAAAGAATATAAAATTTCCGAAAGCGACGAAAACTCGTTTGCCGATTTCATTGAGGATATCGAGTTTGTGCAGGGGCTTTACCCGGACAACAGCGACAAAATGTGGGAAGCCTCCCGCTTGGCGGATACGCTGAAAAACGACACCAAGAGCGCCGCGGTCTATTACACCGTGCAGGATGGCGACACGCCGTCGGGCGTTGCGGCCAAGTTTGATATCTCCACGTCAGCGCTGCAGGCCAACAACCCCGGGGTGGATTTCAACACCTTCAAATCCGGCACGAAGCTGACCGTGTCGCAGGAGGTTCACTACGTCCGCATCCAGATCAAAAAGATCGAGGAGCGCAACGTGGAAACGCCGTTCTCGGTCGAGACCGAAAAGACCAACAAGCTCTACAGCGGCACGAAGCGCGTGGTGCGCAAGGGCGTGAAGGGCGTTGACAAGGTCACCTACATGGTCACGTATATCGACGGTACCAAGATCAGCAGTAAGGAGATCAGCCGCGTGACGCTCGTTGAGCCGATCAACCAGAAAGAGCAGATCGGCACGAAGAGCGCTTCCGGCTACAGCAGCTACGGCTCCAGAAAGAGCACGACCAAGTATTCTAAGAATTACGGCGTTTATGCCAGCTCCTCCAAGGGCCGCTTCACCTGGCCGGTGCCGGGCGTCACCACCATCAGCTCGCCCTACGGCCGCCGCAGGAGCGGTTTCCACACCGGCATCGACATTTCCAACGGCCGCACCAACGGCAAGGTCGTTGTGGCCGCCGACAGCGGCGTGGTCGAATCGGTGAAGTTCAGCCATAAGAGCTACGGCAACCAGATCGTGATCAACCACGGCAACGGTTACAAAACGCGCTACGCGCACCTGCTGGATAATTCCATCGGCGTTTCCGTCGGGCAGCGGGTCGCCCGCGGGCAGGGCATCGCCCGCGTCGGCTCCACCGGCAACTCCACCGGCCCGCACCTTCACTTTGAAGTGATCGTCAACGGCAATACCGTCAACCCCATGAACTATCTGTAACAAAAAGGTCACGCACGGCTCAACCCCTGCGTGGCCTTTTTTGTGCGCTCCGCTAACAAAAAACTTTTGTTTTTTTGAAAAAAAGCTTGACATTGCCCGACCGGATGAGTATAATACCTTTTGCAATCTGCATTGAGGAATAGTGTAACGGTAGCACGACAGACTCTGACTCTGTTTGTTGGGGTTCGAATCCCTATTCCTCAGCCAAAAAACAAGGGCAGCACCATGGTGCTGTCTTTGTTTTTTGATTTGAAATAAAAGGGATTCGAACGGGGGCGCGGGAGTGAATGACAGTCCAGTGGACTGTCAGAGCCGCGCCTGACCGAGCGCCGCAGCGCGAGAATTCGAATCCCTATTCCTTAGCTATAAAAGAAACGTCTTTTGTTCAACATGATAAAAGGCGTTCTTTTATGCTACTTTTGAAGCAGTATTGTGTTTTTTACACCATACAGTATAATACAAAACAGAGGTGGTATATATGGATTTTGTTTTAAACGAATACCATAGAAGTGTTTCAGACGACGAGTTATTGAAAGATATCAATCGAGTTGCGAAAGCTTTGCAGAAGGAGACAATAACGCAAAACGAATATATAGATCATGGTGGGAAATACCATCCAACAACTTTTCGGAAACGATTTGGTAGTTGGGTTAATGCATTACAAAAAGCTGGCTTGCAACCAAGTCGAACTCAGATTTCTGAACAAGGAATCCTTAACAGTGATCTGATTTGTGATTTGCAGAGCGTAGCAAAAGCACTAGGTAAGAAAACCATTACAGCTTCGGAATACACAGAACATGGCAAGTTTTCGAGAGATGTTTTCTTTCGTCGGTTCGGTACTTGGAATAAATCCTTAATCGCTTCTGGATTAGAGCCTTTTGACCAAGGGTTAAGAGGACCTACAAGTCGAATTAGCGAATACGCATGTTTTGAAGAAATTGAGCGAATTTGGATTATGTTGGGAAGACAGCCAACCACAACTGATATTAAAAATGGCGTCAGTAGATATTGTTTGCATGTTTATGAGCGACGTTTCGGTTCTTGGCGAAAAGCACTTGAGGCCTTTGTTGCATATATGAACGGTGAAAAAGAAGTCGAAATGCCTGAAGAAATTGAAGGAGTTAAACATCCTGTTGATGTTCAGCAAATCAATTCAGCAACGCAACCAGTTCATAAAACGAAGAGAGATATTAATCTGAGATTGCGTTTTTTAGTCATGAAACGTGATGATTTCAAATGCTGTATGTGTGGTCGTTCTCCTGCAACAACACCGGGATTAGAGTTGCATATTGATCATATCGTGCCTTGGTCAAAAGGCGGGGAAACAGTGATAGGCAACCTGCAAACACTGTGTAGTGACTGCAATTTAGGCAAGAGTGATTTGAACATGGAGTAAAGCAATATCCGTTTTCAATCAAATGGTTGTTTATAATACAGCTATTGATTTCAGGCAGATATGTAACTCTTTTGGCGCTCTTACACATGAAAAGTACCTTTCGATTCTCGAAGGACATTTTAAAATAGAAACCACCCTTTGAACAGGTAAAACCGCCTGCGGCGGTGAGATCCGGCTCGATGCCAGAGGGGTAGTTTTGTTTCACCGTGCGCGAATGATGCGCACAGCAGCGCCGTTGAAGAAGAAAGAGAAAAGCTTATGAAACGCGTCCTTTCCCTGTTGAAAAAAGAAGCCATGCTCACCCTGTCGG
>CAMJHI010000144.1 GCA_946405475.1 uncultured Clostridia bacterium | reverse complement strand
GGAGGATGACCTGTGAAACCAATCGATCTGACCGACAAAACCGTTCTGGTCACCGGCGCGGCCGGGTTCATCGGCGCGGCGCTGTGCCGCGAGCTGCTCAAACGCGAACCGGGCATTACGCTCGTGGGCGTGGACAGCATGAACGATTACTATGACGTGTCGTTAAAAGAATACCGGCTGCGGGAACTGCAAAAGCTTTCGGGCGATTTTCGCTTTATCCGCGCCAATATCGCCGACAAGGCCTTTATGACCGAGCTGTTCGCGCAGCATGACTTTGCCGTGGTGGTCAATCTGGCCGCGCAGGCGGGCGTGCGCTACAGCATCACCAACCCCGATATCTACATCGAATCCAACCTCATCGGGTTTTATAACGTGCTGGAATGCTGCCGCCATTCTTACGACGGCGGGCGGCGCGGCGTGGAGCATCTGGTCTATGCCTCCAGCTCTTCCGTTTACGGCAGCAACGCCAAAATTCCGTATTCGACCGACGATAAGACCGATTCGCCCGTGTCGCTCTACGCCGCCACCAAAAAGAGCAACGAGCTGCTGGCGCATTCCTACGCCAAGCTCTATCAGATCCCCTGCACGGGGCTGCGCTTCTTCACCGTTTACGGCCCGGCCGGTCGGCCGGACATGGCCTATTTCGGCTTCACCAACAAGCTGCGCCGCGGCGAGACCATCGAGATTTTTAACTACGGCAACTGCCGGCGCGATTTCACCTTTGTCGACGATATCGTTGAGGGCGTTTACCGCGTGATGAAGGGCGCGCCGGAACGAAAGACCGGTGAGGACGGGCTACCGCTGCCCCCGGCGCAGGTTTACAATATCGGCAACAGCTCCCCCGAAAACCTGCTCGACTTCGTCGACGTTTTGCAGCAGGAGCTGATCGCCGCGGGCGTGCTGCCCGAGGATTACGATTTTGAAAGCCACAAGCGGCTCGTGCCCATGCAGCCCGGCGACGTGCCCGTCACCTTTGCCGACACTTCGCCCCTCGAACGCGATTACGGTTTCCGCCCCGCCACCCCGCTGCGGGAGGGGCTGCGCGCGTTCGCCCAATGGTACAAGCAATTTTATCAAGTATAAATCACAGGAGGCATGCTCAATGAAAAAACGATGGATCACCGTACTCTCACTTCTGCTGTGCTTCACGCTGCTGTTCACCGCCGCGGCGCCGATGACGGCGCAGGCCAAAGGCAACTCCACGCTCGACCTGCCGGATGAACTGAAGGTGGCGGTCGAAAAGTTTGCCAACCTCGTCATCGACGCGGTCAACCGCGGGCTGCTGCTGGTGCGCTTCCCCTGGAAAGCAAAAACCGACCGCACCGTCGACCTGTCCAAATTCACGCTCGTGTTCAACGATGAATTTGAAGGCGATCGGCTGAACGGCCGCTTCTGGAATCACCACGATCAGGGGCCCAGACGCGGCGGATACTGGGACGCTTCTCAGACCGAAGTGCGCGACGGCAAGTTCATCATCAAAACGAGCTACCGCGAGGACGGCGCTTACGGCCCCGGCTATTACAGCGCCTGCATCGCGTCGGACTATTTGGTCGAGCAGACCTACGGCTATTTTGAATGCCGCTGCATCCTGCCGGCCGCCGAAGGGCTCTGGTCGGCGTTCTGGCTCATGAACAAAAACGTGGGGAAGGACGGCAACCCCGGCGCCAACGGCACCGAGATCGACGTGTTTGAGTCGCCGCACTGGTATCGCGGCAAGACCGGGCGCGACAACAGCCTGGTCACCTCCAACCTGCACTGGGGCGGCTACAGCCTGCAGACCAAATACCGCAACGTGGCCATCGCCAAGGCGAACAACCCCTATGAGGAATTCAACACCTACGGCGTGGAATGGAACAAGGACGGCTATATTTTCTACGTCAACGGTGAAGAGACCGGCCGCAGCAAGGCCGGCGGCGTGTCGCAGGTGCCGCAATACATGATGCTTTCCGTCGAGGTCGACGGCGTCAACAGCGAGCCGTATCACGGCTGGTCGGGCATCATCACCAACAACAAGGACGGTCAGCTTCCCGCGGAATTCGTGGTCGATTACGTTCGCGTTTATCAGTATAACGACCTGCTGTAGCAGCTTGATCCGAACAAAAAACAGGCGTTCGCACTTTTTCTGGATTCTGCAGGCAAAATGGTAAGGTTTGACTCCACCTATATTGTTGATGGCGACAGCCAAATCAAGCCAGAAGTTGCTCTTTTAAAGCAGCTTGATACATATGAAGCATTTGACACGGCAGAGGTATATCTGATCGGAAAAAGAGGAGGATATTGATCATGAGAAAAAGAGTGCTTTTGGTCATCATGTCTATGATAATGATGACCTCTATGTTCGCCGGATGTGGCAAGGAAACAGGGGAGTCGCAGAGCGCGGAGATTGAGAAACCGACAGAAACGGCAGCTGAAGCAGAAACATCGGATGATGGTATGGAGCAGATTGAGGCTGTTGGGGATGTGGACGTTGATAAGGGACTGTTTAATGTGACTTTGACCGTTCCAAAGGAGTTTGCCGGGGAGACCACGCAGGAAAAACTGGATGAGACAGTCAAGGAGAAAGGATATAAGTCTGCAACCCTTAACAGCGATGGAAGTGTGACTTATGTGATGACCAAAGCTCAGCATAAGGAAATGCTGACAGGAATCAGGGAAAGTATAGACCAGTCTCTTGCGGAAATGGTTGGATCCAGTGATTATCCCAATATTACGAATGTTGAGCATAATGACAACTATACCAGTTTTACTATAACGACAAAGAATGCTGAGCCGGATACATCAGAGTCTTTTTCGGTGATGACGCTCTATATGTACGGGGGCATGTACGGGATTTTTTCTGGAGAGAAAGTTGATAATGTCCATGTAGATTTCAAAAATGCAGATTCCGGTGAGATTATAAGATCAGCGAACTCGAAAGATATGGGAAATAGTGATTGAGTTTGTAGTATTGGTGACTGCTTTTCCCACAAAATGCGGCTTTTGTTGCACGTATTAAAATAGTTGAGGGGCTGTAGCGAAATGCAAAATCGCTACAGCCCCTTCTTTTATGGAATTTGTTTTTTATCCGAACAGCTTTTCGAGGAAGCCGCCGGTGCCGAACACGCCGTAAATTTTGTGGTTGATATCCTGAATGACAGGAGTGATTTTGCTCGGCTTTTCTTCGGGCTCCTCGCCGTTTTCCAGCACGTACAGTTCGTGGCAGAATGCGGCGATCTCGTTCATGAGCGCGTCGTCTTTTTCGATGTTGTTGATGGTGCGATCCATCATGGCCTCGGCCTCGGTGATATAATCGCGCGCTCTCGTCACATAGTCGGCATATTGGCCGCTGCCGTCATACTGGTCGATGAATTCCTCCATCTGCGGCAGGTAGTCGCGCCGCAGATCCTTGAGGTTGCGGCCTTCGTTGAACTGCGGGAACACGTCCGGGCAGTCGGTCACGTCGGTCACCTCGCCCTTGGCCAGCGCAAACGCCAGCTTCAGCGCGGTGTTGTTCCATTCCAGCTCGTGCTTCTGCTTGCTGAACAGCCAGCAGTGGTTCGGGAACGCGGCGGTGGACAGGTCGACGGATTTGGTCGGGTCGATGTATTCCGGCGTCTTGCAGGCGTCGATGTAGCTTTGCGGGAACTGATAACCGGCGGGCACACTGGTCGCGCCCACGGTGGTGGATTCGATGTGGATGATCTCGTCGGAATTGACGCGCGCGGCGGAATAGAGGAACTTGAAGATGTTGTAATCCGAGGTGATCTCACCGAACTTCAGGTTGTAGGCGCTGATAAAATAGAACTCGATGCCCTGCTCTTCGTTGAGCCTTTTGAGCGTGTCGGTCAATTCAAGCTGCGACTGATAGTTGCGGTCGGCCTCGAGCAGCACGCGCTCGTAGCCGGGCTTGGTCAGGTAGCGTTCGCGGATGCGCGGATAATCGTCTGACGGGATCATGGCCATCATCGTCGGGGTCTTCATCACAAATTCATCGCATACCGCAATGAGCAGCTCGTTGACCAGACGGGTGAGGAACTCTTTTTTGTAAAGGTGCAGCAGGATCTCGATGATGTCGCCCGTGGGGGAACCGATCAGGCCGCTGAACATTTCGGTGTAGAACATTTCGGCGGAATTGTCGGCGTAGCGCTGCTCGACTAAGTCGGTGAAGATTTTGCTGCCGTTCCAGCAGCCCACGATGCTCACGACCTTTTTCACGTCGCGTTCCCGGCCGTAGTTGGCCAGATAATTGCGCACCACGGACGCGCCCATGCTCATGGGCATGAGAATGACCTTCTGATCGGGGTAATATTTTTGAACCACGTCGTTGATGAAGGTGTTCAGCCCCGCGACCGTATCCGTCATGCTGCCGAAGGGAGCGAAGTTGTAAACGAACACTTTTTCGTTGCCGTATTCCTCAAGCTGTTCCTTGGCGGGCACGGTGCCGTAGAAGCGGTCAAGCTCATATTCGCTGTATTCGGACAGCGGATAGTTATAGATCGGGGTCAGAACATTCTCGGGGAGCTTGCAGTTTTCGTCCACGATGTTCAGATACAGCAGGTCGGCCGCCAGCCGGTGCAGGTTGGAGGAACGAAGCAGGAACTGCCCGGTCGCCAGCGAGCCGAGGAGCTGCGCGGCGGTGGCCAGCGTGTTGAACAGCGAAACGGGGTTGGTGAAAATGTGGGTCAGCACGGCTTTCGTGTCCCAGATGAACAAGTTTTTGCGCTCGCTGTAGCGGTATTCCTGCCCGTTGTATTCCAGCGTGTTGCCGCCCTTGTCGTCGAGCACGTAAGAGTGGGTCTGGCCGATGCCGGTGACGAACACGATGGGCGCGTCCTCGTTCTGAAGCTGGCTCTGGATGCCGAGCGTGTCGGGCGCCGGTTCCTCAGCCGGTTCGGCAAAGGCGACCGGCACAAAGGCCAGCGCCACCGTCAGGCAAAGCAAAAGAGCGATGATTCTTTTTTTCATGAGCATTCGCACTCCTTATTTTCGGTAAACTCATTTTCAGCTTCCGTTTACCCGGTTTTAACCGTATTGTAGCAAAGAATCCACAAAAAATCAACCGTACAGGCGCAAATAATGGGCATTTTGTCTTTTTGCCATCCCTTGACGAAACGCGGCAAATGTTGTAATCTGTTCCTTGGACTTTTGAAAAGAAAGCGGAACCGACCATGTCGAACAAACCAAAAAGCATATCGCCGCGCTCTCAGGCGCTGCGGCAGGGATTGCGCGACGGCGTGCCCATCGGGCTGGGCTATTTTGCCGTTGCGTTTTCGCTGGGCATTGCCGCCCGGCGCGCCGGGCTGACCGCGTTTCAGGGCTTTCTGACCAGCGCGCTGATCAACGCCTCCGCCGGGGAATACGCCGGGTTCAGGTTCATCGAAGAAAACGCCGCCTACCTCGCCGCGGCGCTGATGACGCTTGTGGCCAACGCGCGCTACTTTTTGATGAGCTGCGCGCTCAGCCAGAAGATCGACCCCGACACGCCCCTGCGCCACCGCGTTTTGCTCGGGTTTTACATCACCGATGAATTTTTCGGCATCACCATTGCCCGCAAGCAGTTCACGCCGTTTTACACCTACGGCGCGGTGCTCTTTGCCGCCCCGTGCTGGGCGGTGGGCACGGCGCTTGGCATCATTGCCGGCAACCTGCTGCCCACGTTTCTGGTCAGCGCCCTGAGCGTGGCGCTTTACGGCATGTTTTTAGCGATCATCATTCCCCCGGCGCGGCAGAATAAAATCGTGGGCGTGTTCGTGCTCATCGGCTTTGCCCTCAGCTTTGCCGCCTCGCGCCTGCCGTTTCTGGCCAACGTTTCCGACGGCACCAAAACCATCGTGCTCACCCTCGTCATTTCCGCGGCCGCCGCGGCGCTGTTCCCGGTGAAGGAGGAGGCGGACGATGAAGCATAACGTTTACATCTATATCCTCATCATGGCGCTGGTCACCTTCGCCATCCGCGTGCTGCCGCTTACGCTCATCCGCAAAAAGATCCAAAACCGTTTTCTGCGTTCGCTGCTGTATTATATCCCCTACGTCACCCTCGCGGTCATGACCTTCCCCGCCATCATGGACGCCACCCGTTCCCCCGTCGCCGGCGCGGCCGCGCTGCTGCTGGGCGTGGTGCTCGCGTGGCTCGGCGCCGGGCTGTTCAAGGTCTCCGCCGCGTGCTGCATTCTGGTGCTGATTGTGGAATTTTTCTTAGTAAAATGAAAAAAGCGTCGACGATCCGATCTGTTCGGAAAGTCGACGCTTTTTGTCTGTTTCACTGAAAAAATCGTTGGGATTCAAGAATTATCACCAGATAGCACTTCACTTGACAATATTACTTAAAGCCTTCCAACTATCGCCATAATAGGCGG
>CAMJHI010000143.1 GCA_946405475.1 uncultured Clostridia bacterium | reverse complement strand
CTCGAATACGCGCTGCCGGCCGAAACCACGCAGGAAGACCTGCTCGCGCTGATCAAGAAGCTGAACGCCGACAAAACGGTCAACGGCATTCTGTGTCAGCTTCCGTTACCCGGAACAATCGACGAAAAAACGGTTCTCAACGCCATTGAACCCGAAAAAGACGTGGATGCTTTTCATCCGGTCAACGTCGGCCATATGATGATCGGCGACCCGGTTTTGCTGCCCTGCACACCGGCCGGCATTATGGAAATGCTCGCTTATGAAGGCATTGACGTGTGCGGCAAGCGCTGCGTCGTGATCGGGCGCAGCAACATCGTCGGCAAGCCCATGGCCATGCTTCTGATGGCGGCAAACGGCACGGTCACGGTCTGCCATTCCAAAACCGTTGATCTGGTGAGCCTGACCTCTCAGGCGGATATTCTGGTTTCTTCCGTCGGCAAGCCGAAGTTCGTGACGGCCGATATGGTGAAGCCCGGCGCCGTGGTGATCGACGTCGGCATGAACCGCGATGAAAACAACAAGCTCTGCGGCGACGTGGATTATGAAGCTGTGAAGGAAAAGGCAGCTTACCTGACCCCGGTGCCCGGCGGCGTCGGCCTGATGACGGTCGCCATGCTGATGAAGAACACGGTGGCGGCTGCCAAACGGCAGGCCGGACTGAGTCAATAAAACACAAGGATTAAGCTATGATAACAGAACTGATCAAACGAAACACGCCGGAGCTGCTTGACAAATTCGTGCTGGAAACGATCGAAAAGCAGCAGGGGCGCAGCATAGCCCGCTATGAAGCGCAAGCTGACAAAGTGCTGCTGCAGGCCGATTGCGCCGTGAGCATGGCGGTCGGCTATTTTGCCTTTTTGCGTGACTGGTGCGGCGGTGAATTCACGGCGGATCATGCGCTGAAGACGCGCGATTTCGTTTTGCCGAAGGAACCGAAAACGATTGTGATCGCCGCCGAGCACCGCACCTGCATGGAGGATACGTTCTTTTCCTGCGGCGCCTGCTGGTGGGATTGGGATCGCTGGGAAAAAGAGATCGACTACATGGCCATGAACGGCGTCAATATGCCGCTTTGCGCAGTCGGCTCCGAGGCGGTGTGGTTTCGCACCATGCTCGACGCCGGCATGAGCGAATCTTACGCGCTGACCGAATTGTCGGGCCCGTCCTACTGGGGCTGGCAGCTTTCCAACTGTTTTTTCGGCTGTGTGCCGCAGATCCGCCGCGAAACGGTCGAGGCGCGCATCGCGCTGGGCCGCCGCATTTTCGAGCGGGAAAAAGAGCTTGGCATGACGCCGATCCTGCACGCTTTTTCCGGCTACGTTTCCCGGCTGTATATCAAAGCTAAGCTGCGCGCAAGGTTGGCCAAAACCGACACCTGGTGCAAGTTTTCCGAGCAATACATGGTATCGACCCGCGATCCGGCTTTCATGCGCCTTGGCAGCGCGTATCTGAAAAATCAGTCGCTGCTGATCGGGGATTCCGATTATTATCTGGCGGATCCGTTTTACGCGCACGCTCCCGCCAAAAAAGGCGACGCATTCCTGGCCGGCGTCGGCACGGCGATCCTTCACGCGATGACGGCGCACAACAAGAACGCCGTTTGGGTCATGCGCGCTTCCTCCGCCAAACCGGCCATGCTGAAATCGCTCGACGCGAACCGGCTGCTCGTTCTCTGCGATTCGCCGCAGGACGCGCCGGCGGGTGTTCCTTTTGTGCTTTGCAGCCGTTACAACGGCTGCGGCGTCACGGCGCTGCACGGCGACATGCCGAAAATGGGCGTACGTTCCTTCGATGAGTTGGCGCAGGAGCATCCGCTGCTCTGCGGCGTCGGCGCCTTTTCCGACGGTGTTGACAGCAACGAGTGCTATAATCGTTATGCTTATTCTTCTCTGGCCGAATCGACCGAACCGAAAAACTGGATGAAGCGGTATTTTGCGAACCGCTGGCAAACGGAAGACGACTTGAATGAAATCGTCGACGCGCTGCTGACCACCTGTTACCGTCCCGGTCAGCCCGCGCGTGAAAGCGGCAGCGTCATCTGCGCACGTCCTTCGCTCATGCCCAATCACACGGCTGTGGGCGACGCGGGCTGCGAGGTCGGCTACGACAATGAAACGCTGTTTGAGGCTGTTGAAAAAATGCTTGCCGTTCAAGCGGAAGGCTATGAATACGAGCTTGACGTGTGCGACTTTTTGCGGCAGGCGCTGAGCAACCGGGCAGGGGAGCTGTGCAAGGCCGCTCTGCGCGGGTTCCATGACAAAAACGTGGAACAGTTTGAAGCCAATTCCAACGCATTCTTGCAGTTGATCGAAGACCTTGATCGGCTGCTCATGACCAAAAAGGAATTTGCTTTGCCTTATCATCTGCAGCGGGCGAAAAAATGCGGCGCGACCAATGAGGAAAGCCAGAATTATGAGATCAATCAACTGGCGCAGATCACGTTGTTCGGCCCGATCCGCGACAACGACCTGTATGATTGCTGCTGGAAAGAATGGGGCGGCTTGCTCGTTTCCTTTTATCTCATGCGCTGGCGCGCGCTGTTTGAGTATCTGGCGGTTTCATTCAAAAAACGCCTGCCGGAGCGCACCAAAGACCAATCGCTTGGCAGAGACGCTTATCTCGGCAGTGATTTCAACCGCCAACTGGCGATGACGGAGCGCAACTGGATCTCGGAATACGCGCCGGAGTATGACAAGGTCGGCAGGGAAGACACGCTGACAGTCGCGCGGGAGCTGCTGAACAAATACCATTCATAATTGAATCAAAAACAGCCGCTGTGAGTTAGTTGCTCACGGCGGCTGTTTTTTGCTGTCATTTATTCGGCGCTGTCGGTTGACGGAATATCATCGTCTGGTTCTGTTTGCGGCTGAACGGCGTCTGCTTCCGTCGTCGGTTCTGTCTCCGGCTGCCGGGTTTCGATTTCTTCGGCAGTTTCTGGCTCGATCGGTTCCGTCAGCGCTGTTTCGCTGTCCTCCGTTTCCGGCGTCGGCAGGCTCTCTTCCTGCGGTTCGACGTACAGTTCATAAATGTGATCGGTCTTTTCGGAATATCCGGCCATCAGTTTTGTCATAAACGGTTTCTTGCGCAGCACGACCAGCAGTACGAGCAGCAGGAGCACGGTGCAGGCTGAAACGCCGATGCCGATCAGCAGTCCACGCGGCACGTATTTCATTTCGATGCTGTGGTCGCCCTGCGTCAGCGAAAAGCCGAGGAAGCCGTTGCCGATTTCACACTTTCTGAGCGTATCGACGCTGACTTTTTTGCCGTCGACCGTGACGTGCCAGCCCTCGTCATAGGGGATCGAGGTGTAGAACAGGCAATCCTCATTCGCATGAACCGTGCCGGTGATTTTGGTGTCGGTAAAGGTTTTAACGTTCAGTTCACCGGCCTTGAGCTTGTTGTAGCCCATGACGAATTTGTCCATATCCATGCCGAAAAGCTGAACATTGATCCGGCCGGAGGTCGGCGCGTCGCTCTTCAGCGGCATTTCGACCGTGACGGTCGTACCGGCTTCCACGTAGCCGATGCCGACCAGGTGCTCGGAATCAAAATCGTGGTAGTAGGAGACGTTATCATACGTGATCGTGACGTTGTCAAGGTTGCCGCTTTCCAGATAGATATAATAATTTCGGCTCTCGCGGATGTTGTAAACCGCCGTCAGTGACGTACCTTCCGGCGAAGAGCAGGAATAGCTGATCTCGCCCGATTCGCTCCCCGCGGGAACGCCGTCGACGCCGATCAGGTCGAAATCGTCGATCTCCTTGCGCGTGAACACCTCTTCGATCCCCGTCGCTTTTTCAAAATAATCGTTCTGCACGGTGAACGGATCGGGGAAATCGTAGCTCCAGTCGAGCACGTCGCTGTTCACGCAGTAGCCGATGTTCAGGCAGTAGTTGTTCTGATAGGCCTTGAATTTGCCGGTATCCTTGCTTTCGCCGACAAAGCTGTACAGCTTTTCATCCTGCACCGGCGTCGAGGTCGTGTTGTCAACAATATATTTCAGCGAGGTCATCATGTTGAATACGGGGGTCTGATAGCCGTTGTTGGTGTAGCTGTTGATCACGTTGCCGTCAACGCCGAGATAGTGGATCAGGTTCGCGGTAGTTTCATACGCCATGGAGGAAAAGACGGACAGACCGTTGTAATTGTACCAGGAGGGGTCCATGCGGGCGCGCAGGTCGGTCAGCTCCATGCGGTAATGATCGTTGGGCTCACGCGCGTCAAGGGTGGATTTGAGCTGGCGGAACTCATTGTAATCACCGGCATAATAGCTCTTGGCCTGCTGCATCTGGTAATGCGAGGTGTTGCCGATGGCCATTTCCGAAATCACGCCGCACAGCAGCAGCAGCGCCATCGCGCCCTGCTGATATTTGCCGCCGCGCATCATGACCAGCATGAACGTGTAGAACGCAAAGAAAGCAATGGTGATGATGACGGTGTCTTCCGTGACGTTCTTGGATTGAACCTTTTGCACCACCATGAGGAATGCCATGGCGACGATGCCGACAGTCAGCAGCATCCGCGGACTGTAATCCTTGATATGGATCAGCGCTTTATACGCCATGACCAGCAGAATGAAGCAGTAGACGAACGAAAAACGATAGGGCAGGTCGTTGGGGAAGTGGAAGCCGTGCCAAACGTAATTGAGCATATTGGTGTTGAAGCTCACGAACAGAATGCCGAGCATGCCCACGTAACCGGCCTTTTCCCAGCCGGTATAGTGCTTGGAATAGAGGTAGAGCGGCGCGAGCATGATGGTTAAAGCGCCGCAGAAGACGTTGGGCAGAACGTCTTCGCCGCTGCTGCGGATGGTCGGTTCGAGCGAAGTAAAGTGATTGGCGACAAAATCAAGAATGTTGAAATAGGTCTTGACTTCGCTGGGGAACGTGCCGGAGGTGGCCGAACAGCTTTTCAGCACAAAATAGGTCGGGATCAGCAAGCATGACGCCAGCGCCGCCGCGCCGATCGACGCCAGCGCAAAGCGCGAGCCTGTGACCAGAAAACGGGAGTTTTTGAGCCGGTAGGAAAAGCGGTGCGACTGGGGGTCGACGCTTTTCTTCACTTTCAGTTCGTTGCCTTCTTCATCGACAAAATGCTTTCTGGTGAAGCTTGTCATCAGGCTGTAGTGTGAAAAATAGCACATGGCGAAATACAGCACGGAAAACAGGCAAATGATATAGGCCATGTAATAGTTGCTCAGCATGACAAAGGCCAGTGAAAACAGATAGGTGCGCCATTTGCCGTGATAGACCAGACACTCCAGCCCATACATCACAAGCGGGAACACGGTGAACGCGTCGGTCCACATAATGTTCCAGTAATAGGCGATGAAGTAGCCGCAAAACGCGTACAGCACGCCGAAGGCGGTGATGGAAAAATCGTTTTTGTTGGTGGTCTTGCGCAGATAATAGGAGAAGAAGGCGGCGGAAAAAGCTGCCTTGAACAGGATCATCAGCGAAATGGCTTCCGGCATATTTTTGTGCCCGAGCAGCAGCATAAACACAAAGGACGGGCTGGCCAGATAGTTGCTGAAATTGCCCAGGAAAGACGAGCCGAGACCGGAATTCCACGAATAGAGCAGGCTTTTGCCCTGTGTGACGCGGTCGTAGAATTCGGCAAACAGGGGCCCGTATTGGTGGTACATATCCATGCGCAGCACGGTCATGTCGCCAAACGGGATCACGTCAAAGCAGTAATAGACGATGATCATGATAAAAGCCGCGACGCCGAACGCCAGAATACTGTATTTGTTTCGATCGGCGGCAGCCGTCAGACGATTGTTCTTTTTCAAGTCAACACCATTCCTTATTACAAGAATTATTCCTATATTATCATAAAGCGTTTGGTTTTTCAATTGCTTTTCCTGATTTTGTCATAGCGGCGGACAAGACCGCATAAGATTTGATGAACACTTCAATCGGGAAAGGGAAGGACGGCGGAAGAATTTGAGGAACGTCAACGCTTTTGATGAGGCGGCCCGATGCACGGGCGCGCGGCTCAGGCCGGTTTTGCTGCAATTGCCTCAGCCGGTCAAGGAAGCGGCGCAGGAGATCCGCCTGCGCTGTGACCGGCCGCTTCTGGTACGTCTGCCGGAACAGGATATCACGTTTTGTTCAAACGGACAACGGCAGTTGATCGCCGCCGGCGAACGGTTCTGCGTTACAAAAGAGGATGTGGACGAATGCTTCCGCATCGCCTGCGGCTGCTCCGTTCATACGCACCAGCAGCAATTGTGCAGCGGTTTTGTGACGGTGGCGGGCGGACATCGGGTCGGTGTATGCGGCACGGCCGTTTATCAGAACGGTGTGATCTCGTCAGTGCGGGAACTGTCCTCCCTGAATA
>CAMJHI010000142.1 GCA_946405475.1 uncultured Clostridia bacterium | reverse complement strand
GGGTTCCCCGGTGCGAAGCACGATTTCGCCGTGTTTTTCTGTCGAACGATCCCCTTGTCCGGGGATTATTTTTTTTGTGCGACGCGACCCGACCGATTTTTTGCCCGGCTTGCGGTATCGTAAGCAGGGGGATGAGGATGAAGCAGGTCATTTACGTTGACGTCTTGTTTGCGCTGAATATGCTGCTCTCGTTTTTTCTGCTTGCCGCGTCGGCGCGGCTGGCCGGTGAGCGGGCGGCGCTGTGGCGCATGGTTCTGGGCAGTGTGCTGGGCGGCGCGGCTTCGCTGACCGTTTTTCTGCCGCAGAGCAGTCTGGCGGTCGGGCTGCTGCTGCGCGCGGCTTTGCTGCTGCCGGTCGTGCCGAGCGTGTTCGGCTTCGGGTCGGTCAGGCGTTTTTTGCGGCTGTGGCTGACGAATGCCGCCGTGAGCTGTCTGTTTGCCGGCGCGCTGATCGGCGCGTGGTTTTTGTTTCGGCCGCGCGGGCTGGTGCTGCGCAACGGCGCGATCTATTTTGAAATCGGCTTTTTGCCGCTGGTGCTCGGCTGCGGCGGATTCTATGCGGCGGTCCGGCTGTTTCAGCGGTTTCTGTTCAAGCGAAAGCATGAGCAGGCGGTTTGCGTGGTGCGCTTCGACTACGGCGGCAAGAGCTTCACCTGCCGGGGGCTGATCGACACCGGCAACACCCTGCGCGATCCGTTCACCGGGCAGGCGGTGCAGGTCATTTCCGAATCGCTGGCCGGGCGCGTTGCGCCGGAAACGCTTCTGCCGCAGCCCGACGCGCTGCCGCACGGCTTTCGCCTGATCCCCTGTGCCACGGCGCGGGGAGAGGGGCTGCTGCCGGGGTTTGACGCGGTCAACTTTTCGGCTGCCGCCGGGCGGGAAACGGTTCGGGCGGAACGCGCCGTACTGGCGGTCTCTTCGGTTCATCGGTTCTCGCAGGGCTGCGAGGTTCTGGTGAACGCATCCATGCCATTTGAATCCGGGAAAGGCGGGTATCACCATGAAAATCCTTCCATACGTGCGGCGGCTTCTCGAAAAATTAAGACGGAAGCGCCCGGGTCAGCTTCACTACATCAACGGGCCGGACACTCTGCCGGCGCCGCTGAGCGCCAGGCAGGAGCAGGAGCTGACCGAGCGCATCGCGCGGGGCGACGAACGGGCGCGGGAACCGCTGATCGTGCATAACCTGCGGCTGGTCGTCTACATCGCGCGCAAATTCGACAACAGCGGCGTGGGCATTGAGGATCTGATCTCCATCGGTACCATCGGGCTGATCAAGGCCGTCAATACCTTTTGCCCCGACAAAAAGATCAAGCTGGCCACCTATGCTTCCCGCTGCATCGAAAACGAGATTCTGATGCACATGCGCAAGATCGCCAACAGCCGCACGGAGGTCTCCATCGACGAGCCGCTGAACGTGGATTGGGACGGCAACGAGCTGCTGCTGTCCGACGTGCTGGGGAGCGAGAGCGACGAGGTGAACGTCGATCTGGAACGGCAGGATGAAACCGATCTGCTGCTGCGCATCGTCGAGCGGCTGGATGAGCGCGAGCACCGCATCATGGTGCTGCGCTTCGGGCTGGGCGGCGGCCGGGAATACACGCAAAAGGAGGTCGCGGATCTGCTGGGGATCTCGCAAAGCTACATTTCACGGCTCGAAAAACGCATCCTCGGGCAGATCCGGCAGGAGATGGAAAAAGCCTGTCTTTAATTTACACAATATATAATATTTTTCTTGCCAATTACTACAAAACAGTGTATAATCAAACGGATGAGTTCAACTCGTCCGTTTCTTTTATCTAACGGTGGTGAACAGCGTGGAAACAGCGGCGGTGATCGCCGAACTGAACCCCCTGCACACGGGGCATCTTTATCTGCTGGAGCAGCTTCGCCGCAGCGGCGCGCAGCGCGTCGTTCTGATCATGAGCGGCAACTTTTTGCAGCGCGGCGACTACGCTGTTTTCGACAAATTTGACCGGGCGTCCGCCGCGGTGACGTGCGGCGCCGATCTGGTCGTTGAATTGCCGCTGCCGTGGGCGTTGGCCGGGGCGCAGCCCTTTGCTTTCGGCGGCGTTGCGCTGGCTGAGGCGCTGGGCGCGGTCGACACGCTCGCCTTCGGGTGCGAATGCGGCGATGCGCAGGCGCTCACGCAAGTGGCGCAAGCGCTCACGCAGCCCGCGTTTTCACAGGCGGTCAAGGCTGAACTGGCCAACGGCGCGACCTTTGCCGCCGCGCGGCAGAACGCCTGCGAAACGCTGCTGGGTCAGGAACGCGCCGCTTTGCTGTCAGGCCCGAACAATGCCCTTGCGGTCGAATACATCACCGCGCTTCAAGGCAAAAGGATCGAACCCTTTGCCGTGCGCCGTGTCGGCGCGGGGCACGATTCCCCCGAAGCGTCGGGCGGCGAACCCTTGTCCGGTTCGGCTCTGCGCGCAAACCTGCGCGCGGGCCAAGATGTTTCGGCTTACGTGCCGCCGCAGCTTCTGAATGGCCCGCACACCGAAGCCGACCGGCTCGATCAGGCGGTGCTGGCGAAACTGCGCGCCATGAAAAAAAGCGAATTTGCCGCCGCGCCCGATTTGTCGGAGGGACTGGAAAACCGCATTTTTGCGGCGTCCCGTCAGGCGGCTTCCCTTGAAGAACTGTTCACGTTGAGCAAGACCAAACGCTACCCGCTGGCGCGCATCCGCCGCGTGGTGTGGAGCCTGTTTCTCGGCGTTCCGGCCGGGGCTTGCCGCCTGCCGCCGCCTTATCTGCGCGTGCTGGCGGCGAACGAAACGGGCAAAGCGCTGCTCACCGGCTATTCCTTGCCGGTGCTGGCGCGCGCGGCGCAGGTCAAAGCGCTTGACGAGCGCGCGAAACGCGTGTTTGAATTGGAATGCGCGGCCGACGACGTGTTCGGCCTGTGCTTTGCCCAACCGAAGCCCTGCGGGTCATATTTTCCCGTCCGGCTTTGAATCGTGATAAAATGACCATACTGAAAGTAATGACAGAAAGGTGGGGTGTATGTGGCTTCCGAAACCGTGAACGCCATTCTCGAAGAAGAAAAAAAGGCGAACGAGGCCTATCTGGCTGCCTGTGATCGGGCGGAGCAGATCGTGGCCGACGCCCGCGCCGCGGCGCAGCAGGATGAACTGGCTGCGCAGGAAACGGCCGCCGAGCGCGCCAAGGCGAAGGTGGCCGCCGCCGAAAAAAAGGCGGGCGAAATCATGGCCAAGGCCGCAAAGGAATCCGAGGCTGACAGCGCGGAAATCATCGCGCTGGGCAAAACAAAGCGCAAAGAAACCACAAAAGCGATTCTGAAAATGATCATTCCGGTGTGATCGCGCCACGATCATGCCGCAAAGGAGGTGTTGCTTTTGGCTAAGCTGAAAATGATGAAAATCGAACTGCTGGCATTGCTGGAGGACAGTAAGAAAATCATCGACCTTTTGCAGCGCAAGGGCGTGGTGGAGCTGACGGATGAAGAGCAGGAAGAAGGCCTGCAGAAATTTGCAACGGCCGGGTGCGTATCCCAGTTTGAAAAATACCTGCAGACCGCACTCAACGCGCAGACGGTGCTCACCAAGTATGCGCCCGCGAAAAAGTCGCTGCTCGATTCCTTCTCCGCCCGCAAAGAGCTGAGCGTTCAGGAATTTGACGAGCTGACCGATCAGGCCGACGATATCCTTGCGGTTTGTTCCGACATCTTGGCTTACCAAAAAAGCATTGATGACAAACAGGCGGATATCGTCCGCATCCAGGCTCAGCTTGACGCGCTGGAGCCGTGGCGGAATCTGGATATCCCGCTGAAAAACACAAGCACGGCGGGCACGAAGCTGTTTCTGGGCTGTCTGCCGAACCTGCAGTCGCGCGAAGACGTTCTGACCAAGATCGCCGCGCAGGCGCCGCAGTGCGAAGCGGTCGAGGTCGAGGTCGTCCATGCCGACAAGATCCAGACCTGTCTGGCTGTCTGGGCGCACGAAAGCTGCGCGCAGGAGGTGGAGCAGGCGCTGCGCATCATCGGCGTGAACCGTCCGCCCGAAACCTTTTCGGAGCTGCCGTCACAGCGCATCCAGAAGTATGAGGAACGCATCCGGGCCGATCAGGAAAAGATCCGGCAGAATATCGAGAGCCTGCGGGCGCTCGGCGACCGGCACAGCGATATCGAGTTCGTCATCGACTATCTGGCCATTCGCAAAGAAAAGTATGACGCGCTCAACCGCCTAAGCATCAGCGAAAGCTGCTTCGTGCTCAGCGGCTACGTGCCCGAGCGGGATGCGGCCGGGCTGAAGGAACAGCTCGAGCGCGATTACTGCGCGGTGGTCAATATCACGGAGGTGCCCGAAGAGGAGGATCCCCCGATCCTGCTCAAAAACAACACCTTCGCCGCCCCCGTGGAATCCATCACCGAAATGTATTCCACCCCGTCGAACAACGACGTTGACCCCAACCCGGTCATGGCGTTTTTCTACTACGTGTTCTTCGGGCTGATGCTGTCAGACGCGGGCTACGGGCTGATCATGGTCATCGCCATGCTCATTGCCAAAAAGAAGCTGAAAATGGAAGAAAAGACGAAGAAGACCGTCAACATGTTCCTGTTTTCCGGCATCGCCACCGTGTTCTGGGGCGTGATGTTCGGCAGCTACTTCGGCGATATCATCCCCGTCATCTTCCGCGAGTTCCTTCACAAGCCGGAGCCGCGATTATACGTGTGGCTCGAGCCGGTGAACGACCCGATGATCCTGCTGCTCTACTGCTTCCTCTTCGGCATCATCCATCTGTTCGCCGGTCTGGCGGTTCGCTTCTATCAGCTCTGGAAAGCGGGCAAGCGGCTTGACGCCATTTGCGACACGCTGTTCGTTTACCTGCTCATCGGCGGCATCGCCCCCATCGGCGCGAACCTCATCACCGAAATGCCCGCCGCGGCGCTGACCGTCGGCAAATATCTGGCGCTGATCGGCGGCGCGGGCGTGGTGCTCACCTCCGGCCGATCCGCCAAAAACATCGTGGGCAAGCTCGGCGGCGGTCTTTACGGACTTTACAACACGGCTTCGGGCTATCTGGGCGACATCCTGTCCTATTCCCGTCTGCTTGCGCTGGGGCTTTCCACGGGCGTTATCGCCTCGGTGTTCAACATGCTCGGCACGCTGCCCAGCAACCCCGTGGTCAAGGGCATCGCGCTCACGGTGGTTTTCATCGTGGGGCATTCGGTGAACATCGCCATCAACCTCATCGGCACCTACGTGCACACCAACCGACTGCAATACGTCGAATTCTTCTCAAAATTTTACGAGGGCGGCGGCAGAAGCTTTACCCCGCTTTCGGTCAATACAAAATATTATAAATTTACGGAGGAAAAAACAAATGGCTAATCTCGGTACTGTATTCGCAATTCTCGGCGCTGCTCTGGCAGCAATCCTGTCCGGTCTCGGCTCGGCTCGTGCCGTCGGTCTCGTCGGTGAAGCCGGCGCGGGCGTCATCACCGAAGACCCGTCCAAATTCGGTAAGGTCCTCATTCTCCAGATTCTCCCCGGTACGCAGGGTCTTTACGGCTTCCTGACCGCGTTCCTGCTGCTGGTCAAGATCAACGTGCTCAGCGGCGAATTCCAGCCGCTGTCCCTGCGCATGGGTCTGGCGCTGTTTGCCGCCTGCCTTCCCATTGCCGTTGTCGGTTATTTTTCCGCCATCTCGCAGGGCAGAGCCGCTGCCGCCGGTATCGGCGTTGTGGCCAAGCGCCCCGAGCAGAGCGGTAAATCCATCACCATGGCGGCCATGGTCGAAACCTACGCCGTTCTGACGCTGCTCATCTCCCTGCTTTCCATCGTCAGAATTACCGACATCCCCGGCCTTTAATCCTGCCTCATAAGGTGATCAAGAATGGACGGTTTAACAAGAATCATTGAAAAGATCCGGGAGGAATCCGCGCAGCGGTGCGCCGAAGTGATCGCGCAGGCAGAAAAAAAAGCGGCAGCGATCACCGAAAGCGCCAAGGCTGATATCGCGCGGCAGAGCGACGAGGCTGAATCAGCCTCCGACGAAGCGGCCAAAGCCGTCGTCACGCGCGCGCTCGCCTCGGTTCAGCAGCAAAAGAAGCAGGCGATCCTCAAGGCGAAAACGCAGGTGATCAACGACGCCATCACGTTTGCGGAACAGGCATTTTTAGCCATGCCCGACAAAGAATATTTTGTAGCGCTGTCGGCTCTCATCAAAGCCAATGCGCAGCCGGGCGAAGGTGTTTTGCACCTGTGCGAACGCGATCTGCGCCGGGCGCCGGGCTCCTTCCTTTCCAAGCTCGGCGATATCACGCTGTGCAAGGATCCGGCCGATATTCCGGGCGGCTTCATTCTGGTTTACGGCAACATCGAAATCAACGGCACGCCCAAAGAGCTGATCGCCGAAAAGCGCGAGGAGCTCACTGAGCTTGTC
>CAMJHI010000141.1 GCA_946405475.1 uncultured Clostridia bacterium | reverse complement strand
TGACGTTTTACCGCGAAATCGCCGAGCGCTACGCGCCGTTGCTGAATGAAAACGGAGCGATCGCCGTTGAGATCGGTGAAGATCAGGGACGCGCTGTTGCCGAGATTTTCGACCGCTTTTTCAGAAAGGTCGAGGTTTTCCGGGATTACAGCGGTTTGGATCGCATGGTTTTGGCGAAGGAAAGAAAAGGGTGCTGACATGCAAAGCATTACCATTCAAAAAATCAGCATCACGAATCTTGAAACCGACGCGATCGTAAATGCCGCGAACAGCGGGCTGATGCCGGGCGGCGGCGTGTGCGGGGCGATCTTTTCAGCGGCCGGTTACGGTGATCTGCTGAAAGCCTGCACGGCGATCGGCCATTGCGCTACCGGCTCCGCCGTTATCACCCCGGGCTTTCAGTTGAAAGCAAAATTCGTCATCCACGCCGTCGGCCCCATTTGGAACGGCGGCGGAAACGGCGAAATGGAAAAGCTCTTTCAGGCTTATGATCATTCGCTGGAATTGGCTTTTGCCAATCACTGCCGTTCTATCGGCTTTCCGCTGATTTCCTCCGGGATCTACGGCTACCCGCTGCGGGAGGCCTGGGTCACGGCGCTGGATGCCTGCGCCGCGTTTCTGGATCGGCATCCGGACACGACTCTGAAGATCGTTTTTGCCGTCTTGAGCGACAATGTTTTGCAGGTCGGCCGCGAGGTTCTGCTGAAAAGCCCCGCGTCGCGGTATGCGGCGACGGATCAATTTTAAGAAAGGAACGCTGCTGCTTTGGCAGCATGGGTGAAAAGATGTTATTTGATATATTGCGTATGGGCAGTATGGACAGCGCAGAACGGATTCAGCTGCTGATGAATATCTGTGCGCGTGTTTTTGTCATTTTTTGTGTTTTGCCCATCCATGAATATGCGCACGCGCTCACGGCGCACAAACTGGGCGACGACACGGCTCGCCTGAAAGGACGCATGACCATCGCGCCCATGGCGCATATCGATCCCATCGGCGCGCTGATGATCTTTTTGCTCGGCTTTGGCTACGCCAAGCCCGTGCCGGTCAATATGCGCAACTTCCGCCGCAAAAGAAAAGACAGCGACGCAAGCAACGTTTATTTCATGGGCTCCGCCACGGCTTACGATTCCGGCTATGCCAAGCGCTGCATGGCGCTTGTGGCGCTGGCCGGCCCGGCGTCGAACCTGATCATGGCGATCATTTCGCTGCTGTTCAAAAATATCATCAATTATCTGATCCCGATCTCGACGTTTTCATCGATTCTGTATTACTTTTTCTACTATTGCGCCATGGTCAACGTCGCGCTGGCGTTGTTCAACTTTTTGCCGATCCCGCCGCTGGACGGTTCGCGCATCCTCAACGTGATCCTGCCGGATCAAATCTATTACAAGCTCATGCAGTATGAGCGCTACATCATGATCGGTCTGTTCGTGCTCATCTTTTTCACGCACGTGCTGGATGGACCGCTTGCCTTTTTGAACAGCGCTGTGATCGGCGGCCTCGATAAGCTCGTCAGCCTGCCGTTCCGGCTCATCAAAGGCGTTTAAGGAGTAGTTGATTTGGAAGTCATTCAATACAAAACCGAACAGTTTGAGGGTCCGCTCGATCTGTTGCTGCAGCTCATCAGCAAGCATAAGGTCAGCATCAACGACGTTGTGATCACGGATCTGATCGATCAGTATATCGAAGCCATTCGGGAAATGCAGCTGGAAAACATGGATATCGCCAGCGAGTTCCTGGAAATGGTGGCCCGGCTGGTCTATATCAAAACCATTTCGCTGCTGCCGGTTTATGACGAAGGCGAAAAGCTGCAGGAAGAGCTGCGCGGCGAATTAAGCGAATATGCCGACTGCCAGCTTATGGCGGGCAAGCTTGCCAAAATTGCCAACGGTTTCGATCTGCTGCCCACGCCGCCGGAAAAGATTGAAGCGGACATGACCTATGCCCGCGTTCACGCGCCGGAGGAACTGCTCAAGGCTTATATATCCGCCATCGGCAAGGGCGGGCGCAAGCTGCCGCCGCCGGTCGAGGCGTTCACCAAGATCGTCGCGTCCAAAATCGTTTCGGTCGGTTCCCGCGTCAGCATTATCCTGAATTCGCTGACTATCGGGCAAAAGCGGCGCTTTTCCGAATTTTTTGCGGCGAGCGTTTCCCGTTCGGAAATGGTGGCGACCTTTCTGGCGCTGCTGTCGCTGGTGAAATCCAAGCAGATCTATATTGACGGTGAAAAGGATTCCGCAACCGTGGAATTGATCACAGAGGGGAATCAGGAATGAACGCAAAAGAAATGGTCGCGGCTGTGGAAGCGATGCTGTTCGCTTCCGGCGAGCCGCTTGAAATCTCCCGCATTGCCGAGGTGCTGGAATGCGACGTGGAGCAAACGGAAAGCCTGTTGCTCAACCTTTCCGACCGGCTGGATGAAAGCGGCAGCGGGCTTTGCCTGCTCAAGCTCGGCGAGCAATATCAGATGTGCTCCCGCTCACAGTTTGCGCCGCAGATCCGTGAAATTCTCGATCTTAAGCGCAACACGCCCTTATCGCAGGCGGCGTTTGAGGTGCTGGCTGTGATCGCCTATAATCAGCCCGTTACGAAATCGTTCATTGAGCAGGTGCGCGGCGTGGATTGTTCCGGCGTTATCTCGACCCTTTGTCAGCGCGGGCTGATCGAAGAAAAGGGCAGGCTTGAATTGCCCGGTCGTCCGCTGATTTACGGCACGACGCCGCATTTCCTGCGCTGCTTCTGCGTGTCGGAGCTTGACGAATTGCCGCCGCTGCCGGAAAAGAGCGACGATAAGCTGAAAGAAACCATTGAAGCCAACGAACGAAACCGTCTGGAAAAGCAGAAGCCGAATCAAATGGAAACGGTCGTTCTGCCGGATGAAGACGATCGCATTACCGAAGCGGAGGACACCGCATTTCAGGAAGCGTTTCAATAAACCGAACTCATCAAAAGGGGGTGAACCGGCTTGCTTGCTCTTTATATCATTCTCGGCATTATCCTGTTTTTCGTTTTGCTGCTGTCCGTTCGGGTCACGGTATTCTTCGATTATAACGAGGATCTGATCCTGAACGTGCGCTGGCTGTTTATCAAAATTCCGATTTATCCGACCAAGCCGAAAAAGAAGAAGCCTGAAAAAGAGAAACCGGAAGAAGAAAAGAAAGAAGAAGAGCCAAAGGAAGAAAAGCCGAAAAAAGAGAATATCTTTGTGACTTTTTACAAAAATCAGGGCTTTTCCGGCGTGATGGAGCTGCTCGGCAGCGTCAAGCGCATTCTGGGCGGCGTGTTCGGTTCCTTTGCCCGCCACTTCATTTTCCGTGAATTAAAGTGCTACGTTACGGTCGGCGCCGGAGATGACGCTGCGGCGACTTCAATGCTTTACGGCAAAACCTGCGCCGCCGTGTTTCCGGTGATGGGGCTGATCACCAGCACCTGCCACGTCAAGCAGTATGACTGCGCCGTCAGACCGGACTTTATCAAGGGTGAAAAATCGGCCGTTGTGCGCGCTATTTTTTCCGTGCGGCCCATTTTTTACATAAACGCTCTGATTGTGGCCGGCGTCAAGCTGTTCTTCAAGGTGGTTCTGAAGTTTATGAAGGGCATCAAAGCGCCGAAACAATCGAATGATCAATCTGTCAAACTTTCCAAGGAGGAAGAAAAATAATGAAAGAACAATCTGCATCCGGCATCCTCGCAACCTCGATCGAAAAGATCCGCGACCTTGTTGACGTGAGCACCATCGTCGGTGATCCCGTCTATTCTTCCGACGGTCTGACCGTCATTCCGGTGTCGAAGGTCACTTACGGCTTTGCTTCCGGCGGCTCTGATTTTCCGTCGAAGTCCAATGCCGACATTTTCGGCGGCGGCGGTGGCGCCGGCATCACCATCACGCCGGTCGCGTTTGTCGTGATCAACAAGGATACTGTGACGATCAAGTCGGTTCCCACGGCGGACGGCACGGCTGAAAAGCTCATCAGCCTCATCCCCGAAATGGTCGACACCGTCAACGGTTTCATCAGCAAGAAGAAGGAAGAATCCTCGGAAGAAATCAGCGAATAAGCAAGTCAGACTGAGCGCCTGCATATGTTTTATTACATTATAAATGGCAGGTGCTCACTCATGCTTCACAGATTCATCTGTACAGCGGTTTTACTGGCTGTGCTTGGTTTTTGCGCTTTTGCGGCGCAGGAACCGACGGTATCTGCGCGCAGCGCGGTACTCATGGCGGCTGACACGGGCGAGGTTTTGTTTGCCAAAAACGAACATGAACGCCTTGCCATGGCCAGCACCACCAAGATCATGACGGCGCTGCTCACCATTGAGCAGGCGACGCCCGACCGCTTGGTGACGGCAACGCCCGAAGCGGTTCGGGTGGAGGGCACCGCCATGGGGCTTAAAGCCGGCGACCGGGTCAGCTTTCACGATCTTGCCGTGGGCATGCTGCTGCCTTCGGGCAACGACGCGGCCAATACGGCGGCGCTGTCGATCGCCGGATCCCTGCATGGCTTTGCCGATTTGATGAATCAAAAAGCGAAAGACCTCGGCATGACAAACACGCATTTTGTCACGCCGTCCGGCCTTGATGACGAGGATCACTATTCCACCGCTTACGATATGGCGCTGCTCGCGAGCTATGCGGTCAGAAATCCGTATTTTGTGCAGATCTGCTCGGCTCAAACGGCAAGCGTGCATTTGGCCAACGAGGCGTTTTCGCGCACCTACCGCAACCACAACCGCTTGCTGCGTTCGCTGCCGGGCGCTTTCGGCGTGAAGACCGGCTTTACCAAAAAGAGCGGGCGCTGTCTGGTTTCGGCGGTTCGGGGCAGCGGCGTAACGCTTGTTTGCGTGACGCTTTGCGACCCGAACGACTGGCAGGATCATGAAAAACTGGTCGATTACGGCTTTTCGTTGGTACACCGTGCGTCGTTTTCTCTGCCTGCTGCGTCCGTGCGCGTTTATGGCGCGGGGGTCAGCCGGGTTGCGGTTCATGCAGCGCAGGAACTGAGTGTGCCGACGGCGAGCGGGACGGAGCCTTATCAGCTGCGCGTTATGCTCAAGCCATATTGCTTTGCGCCCGTCAAACAAGGGCAGGTGCTCGGCACCGCCGCGGTTTATGACCGGGAGCGCTGCGTGGCAAGCACGGCGTTGGTCGCGGAAACCGCGGTGCCGTCTGTCACAAAGGAAATCAGGAAAGACGGATTGTTCCAACGAATGATCCGCCGTTTCCGGAAAGAGCACGACCCTGCCTGAGGGTCAGTTTCATTATGCCTGACAACAAAATCAGATTACAAAAATTCATGGCGGACTGCGGCATTGCCTCGCGCAGAAAATGCGAAGAGATGATCGCGGACGGGCTTGTCACGGTCAACGGGTCGAAAGCCTCCGTCGGTGATAAGATCGATCCCAAGCATGACCGCGTTTCCGTGCGCGGGCGCAAAATCGCGGTCAAGACGGAGCTGCGCTATATCATGCTGCACAAGCCCCGCGGCTTTATCACCACCATGCAGGATGAGCAGGGGAGACACTGTGTTGCGGAACTGGTGCAGGACGTCGGCGTGCGGCTTTATCCGGTCGGTCGGCTCGACCGTGAATCGGAAGGTCTGCTGCTCATGACGAATGACGGCGCATTTTCCAACGCTTTGACGCATCCGACGCGCCACGTACCCAAGTATTATCGCGTGACGATCCGCCCCGGTATTACCGATGAACAATTGGCCGCCTTTGAGTACGGCATTGAGCTCGACGGGCGCAGGACCGCGCCGGCCGGGATCCGCGTGCTGGAAAAGCAGGAGGGGCGCACCGTGGTGGAAGTGACCCTCTACGAAGGGCGCAACCGCCAGATCCGCCGCATGTTTGAAGCGCTCGGGATCGAAGTGGCCAGATTGAAGCGCACCGCCGTCGGTTCGGTCAAGCTGGGCATGCTGCCGCAGGGCAAATGGCGCGATCTGACGGCAGACGAAGTGCGCAAGCTGATGCTTGCCGCGGAAAGGAACTCGAAAAATGATTGAATTCAAGCCGGATATTCAGGGTGAAACCATCCGATATACGGCCGTTGAAAACGGCAAAACGACCGGCCGCATTCTGCTGACTTATCATTTGACGGCTTGTGTCGTCAAGCAGATCGAGGCCGATAACGACGAAACGGCCGAGGGACTGATCCGCTCGGCACTCAACGCGGCAGGCAATCGCAGCGTTTACACCGCCGCGTACGAGCCGGAATCGTTCCGGAATATTGCCGTGCTGCTCGGCTTTGAAGCAGACGGGGACAAGCTGACGGGCGAGATCCCGTTCCTGCTGACCGGGCACTGCGGAAGACATTGAACGGTAAATAATGTCATTTTCTTGACAAAATTGCGCAGGATTTGGTACGCTGATACAAGAAAATGTGATTATAATAAAGGAGCTGACAACATGGTCAGAAGTATGACAGGCTT
>CAMJHI010000140.1 GCA_946405475.1 uncultured Clostridia bacterium | reverse complement strand
TGAAAGCTGAAAAATGAAAAACGGTATAATAATTTGGGTAAGGGCGGAGCCCTTCGCAGTTCAGAGGTCAGAATTAAGAGGTCAGAGGTCGGGTTCAGCGGATCGCAGAAGTCAGCCGATAGCGGATAGTCGATAGCGATTGATCGGCCATCTTTCATTCATAATTCTTAATTCCTAATTCATAATTAAAAAAACCGCGCCGGTTGTCCGACGCGGTTTTTTGCTTGCTGTTTTATTTGTTCACGATCGCGTAAGTGTCCTTCGCGATCATCAGCTCTTCGTTGGTGGGGATGACGAACATTTTCAGCTTGGAATCGGGCGTGGAAATGTCGATCTCTTCGCCGCGCACGTGGTTCTTTTCTTCGTCCATCGTCGTGCCGAGGAAGCCGATGGCGTCCGCCACGCGGGTGCGGTACTGCGGGTTGTTTTCGCCGATGCCGCCGGTGAACACGACCGCGTCGATGCCGCCCATGGCCGCCGCGAAGCCGCCGATGTATTTGATGAGCGCGTGGCAGAGCATGCTTTCGACGAGCTTGGCGCGTTCGTCGCCGTCTTTGGCGCGCTGCTCGATGGTGCGGTTGTCGCTCGTGCCGGACAGGCCGAGCATGCCGCTCTGCTTGTTCATGAGCTTGTCCATTTCATCGGGCGTGAGGTTGTGGCGCTTCATGATGGTGGTGACGATGGCGGGGTCGATCGAGCCGCAGCGCGTGCCCATCATGATGCCCTCAAGCGGGGTCAGACCCATGGTGGTGTCAAGGCACTTGCCGTCTTTCACGGCGGAAATGGAGGAGCCGTTGCCCAGGTGGCAGGTGACGATCCTGCTGTGTTCGGGGTTGCCGAGCAGGTCGAGGCAGCGCTTGGTCACGTAGCGGTGCGAGGTGCCGTGGAAGCCGTAGCGGCGAATGCCCTCTTTTTCATAATATTCATAGGGCAGCGCGTACATATAAGCGTAGTCGGGCATGGTCTGATGGAACGCGGTGTCGAACACGGCCACCTGCGGCACGCCGGGCAGCATTTCTTCAAACGCCACGATGCCCTGCAGGTTGGCGGGGTTGTGGAGCGGGCCGAGCGGGATGCATTCCGCAATGGCCTCTTTCACGCTTTCGCTGACCAGCGTGGATTCGCTGAACTTGTCGCCGCCGTGAAGCACGCGGTGACCGACCGCCTTGATCTCGCTGATGTCGCTGATGACGCCGAGCTTGGGGTCAAGCAGGGTGTCGACGAGCTTGTGGATGGCGTCGGTGTGGGTGGCGGCCACCTTGAAATGATCTTTGTTGAGCACCTTCTGCATGTCGCCGTTTTCATCGGGGAGCTTGTGGGTGAAGGTGGCGGCGTCCGCCGTTTCGAGCTGCTCAAAAATGCCGGAGCAAAGCTCTTTGCCCTGCGGCATGTCGAACACGGTATATTTCAGAGATGAGCTGCCGCAGTTGATGATAAGTTCTTTCATAATATCCTCCGTCAATTTTTCTTTTAACTAAACAAGTATAATATACTTTTCCGGTTTCGTCAAGTGCGGCTTTTCGCGTTTTTTGCCCTGTTTTTCCCCTTAATAGTGTTATTTATTACAACTTTGTTGTTGACTTTGCGTTCGTGCGTGCTATAATTTGAGTACTTACGACAAGAAGGGATCGAGAAAATGAAAAGTAAGCGCACCATCCTGTTTGCGCTTGTGCTTGCGATCGTGGCGGGCGTTCTGGCCGGCTGCGTTGATATTTCGGACGTGCCGCAGCAAGGGTCGACCGAGCCGTCGGCCGAAGAATCGTGGGTCGAGGCGTCGTCGGAGGAGACGGTTGAAGAATCGTCGGTTCCGGCCACGACCAAAGCCGCCACGACCAAAGCCGCCACGACCAAAGCCGCCGCGACCAAAGCGGCCACGACCAAAGCCGTCGCGACCAAAGCGGCTGCGACCAAAGCCGAGCCGACCGCGGCGGGCACGACCGCCGAAGCAAAGCCGGAAACCGCCGCGCCGGAGATCACCACCGCCAAACAGCCCAAAACCGGCGCCGCCTTTTTTGACGACGCGGTGTTCGTGGGCGACAGCGTCACGCTGGGGCTGAAAAACACGACCACGTCGCAGCGAAACGCCGGCAAAAATTATCTGGGCAAGGCTAAATTCCTTTGCAGCGGCAGTTTGAGCTACAGCAACTGCACGATGGATCTGAACAACCCGAAATCCGTTCACCCCAAGGTCAAGGGCAAAAAGGTCTATATTGAAGACGGCGTCAAAATGCTGGGCGCCAAAAAGGTGTTCATCATGCTCGGCATGAACGACTTTGCCGCTTACGATAACAACAAGGTCATCCAGAAAGCCGCGGCGCTCGTCAACCGCATTATCAAAAAATCGCCCGGCGTCCAGATCTATATCGAATCGGTCACGCCCATCACCGCCGACAAGCAGCACGGCAAATTCAACAACAAAAACGTGGACGCCTTCAACAAAAAGCTGCAGGCCATGTGCGCGCAGAACGGCTGGACTTACGTTGACATCAACAGCCGCTTCAAGGACGACAAGGGCAACCTGAACCCGGCCTACTGCGGCGACCCGCAGGGCATGGGCATCCACATGGCGAAGAAGGGCTGCGACAAGTGGGTGAATTATCTCACCGAAACGTTCGCGTCCTGACCGCGCCGGTCATGACACACAAACGGAGGAACCTGTTATGAAAAAAACGCTTTCTGTTTTCACCGCCGCCATCCTGCTCGCCGGCGTCGCGCTGCTGGCCGCCTGCGGCAGCAAGCCCGCCGAAACCAAAACGCTCGATCTGCCCGGCATCATGACGGAGATCGCCACGAAAACCACCATGCCTGCCGAAACGATCGACCTGGAAACGAACGAAGATCTTGAAGATTATTACGGGCTCGATCCGGCGCTGATAAGCTCCTTTGCCATCCGGCAGAACGCCAGCGGCTATGAGGACGAGATCGTGATGATCGAGGCCAACGATGAAGAGAGCGCGCACGCCGTCGCCGCCATGCTCGAAAGCCACCGCGACGACAACCGGGAAGCCATGCGCAATTACAGCCCGGAAATGTTCGAGCTGCTGAGCAAAACCACCGTTGACATTCACGGGCGTTACGTGACCATGTTCGTTTCGGCCGAAGCCGACGCCATGAAAACCATTTTCAGCCAGCATCTTGGCTAATTAAAAGGAACCGCTATGGTCTTTTCCAGTTTTGTTTTTCTGTTCGTCTTTTTCCCCGTCGTTTTTCTCGTCTATTATGCGTTGCCAAAGAAATTTCGCAACGCTTTTCTTTTGTTGAGCGATCTGGTGTTTTACGGCTGGGGCGAACCGGTGCTGATCACGCTCATGCTCGGCTCCATCGTGTTCAACTATTTTGTCGGGCTGCTGCTCGAACGGTTTGACGGCAGCGACAAAAAGCGCAAGGCCGTGCTCATCGTTTCGGTCGCGGTCGATCTGGGGCTGCTCGCGTTTTTCAAATATGCCGATTTTGCCGTGCGCAACGTCAACGCGATCATTCCCGCAGCCAACCTCGCTCTGCCGCGCATCCCGCTGCCCATCGGCATTTCGTTTTACACGTTCCAGATCATGTCCTACACCGTCGACGTGTTCCGGCGCGAAACCAAGGCACAGCACAGCATCGTCGCCTTCGGCACCTACGTGTCGCTGTTCCCGCAGCTCATCGCCGGGCCCATCGTGCGCTACCGCGACGTGGACGATCAGCTTCAGTCCCGCCGCGAAAACCTGCCGCAGATCTCGCGCGGCGTTCAGCTTTTTTTGCTGGGGCTCGCCAAAAAGGTGCTGCTGGCCAACCCCATGGGCGCGCTGTGGGATGAATTGCGCGCCATGCCAAACGGCGGCGCGCTGGCCGCGTGGTGCGGCGTGATCGCGTTCAGCCTGCAGATCTATTTTGATTTTTCCGGCTACTCCGATATGGCACGGGGCCTGGGCAACCTGTTCGGTTTTTCGTTTTTGAAAAATTTCGATTACCCTTACGTTTCCAAAAGCATTACGGAATTCTGGCGCCGCTGGCATATATCCTTGGGCACGTGGTTCCGCGAATACGTTTATATTCCGCTGGGCGGCAACCGCAAGGGCAAGGCGCGGCAGATCGTCAACATCCTCATCGTGTGGATGCTCACGGGGCTGTGGCACGGCGCAAGCTGGAACTTTGTGCTTTGGGGGCTTTATTTCGGCGTGCTGCTCATGCTGGAAAAGCTGTTCCTGCTGAAAGTCCTGCAAAAGCTCCCGGCCGTGTTTTCGCGCGTTTACGCGCTGGTGCTGGTCGCGCTGGGCTGGGTGCTGTTCTATTTTGCCGACGACGTCGGCGGCTTCGCGGCGCTGAAAGCGTTCGTGCCGCGGCTGTTCACCGGCGGCTTGTTGAGCGCCGACGCGGCGAGCGTGCTGCTGTCCGTTGTGCCGCTGCTGCTCATCGCCTTCGTCGCCTGCACGCCGCTCATCCGCAAGGGTTACGACAGGCTGAGCGGCAAAAAGCTGTTCCCCGTTTTGCAAACGGCGGCGGTCGCCGCGGTGCTGCTGCTGTGCACAGCCAGCCTGGTCAGCGACGCCTACAACCCGTTTTTATACTTTAAGTTCTGAGGCATGACAATGAAGAAAAAGCTGAAATTCCCTCCGCTGTTCACGGCCGTTTTCTTCCTGTTCTGCTTCGGCATGAGCCTGCTGCTGCTCGTGCTGCCCAAGCAGACGTTTTCCGAAACCGAAAAGCGCAACCTGGCCGCGTTCCCGAAGTTTTCGTTCGCCGCGCTGGCGGACGGCTCCTTTACCCGCGATTTTGAAACGTTCCTGTCCGACCAGACGCCCCTGCGGCGGTTTTTCGTGTCGCTCAACGCCTACGCCGATTTGGCGCTGGGCAACAACGGCGGCAACGGCGTTTACCGGGGGCGCGACGGCTGGCTGCTGGAAAAGCCGTTCGCGCGTGACAATCATTTTGCCGACAACACCGGCCGCATCGTGCGGTTCGCGCAAAAGACCACCGTGCCCTGCACCGTGATGCTCGTGCCGACCAAGAGCAGCGTTTACACCGACAAGCTGCCGAAAAACCATTTGCGCTATGACGATTTCAAAACAATCGAGGCGGCGCAGACTGCCTGCGAAAAAAGCGGGCTTCGGTTCGTTAATATAGGCGAACGGTTCCTTGCGGAAAAAGACCGCACGGCGCTTTACTACAAAACCGATCACCACTGGACGAGCGCGGGCGCGTTCATCGCTTATGCGGCGCTGGGCGAAACGCTCGGCTATGAACCGACGGCGGCCGACGCATATTCCGTGGAAAAAACGCCAAACTTTTACGGCACGTCCTACGCGCGTTCCGGCTACACGCTCACCAAACCCGATTCACTCGAGGTCTGGCGCAGCAAACAAACGGGCGGCCGGGCGACAGTGACGATCGTTGAAAACGGCAAAGAAACGAAGGCCGACAACCTGTTTTTTGCCGACCGGCTGAACACCGGCGACCCCTACACCGTGTTCCTCGACGGCAACCACGCGCTGGAAACCATCGAAACCGGCGCGGGCGGCGGCAGGCTGCTGGTGATCAAGGATTCGTTCGCGCACTGCCTCGTGCCGTTTCTGGCGGAGCATTTCAGCGAGATCGTTACGGTCGACCTGCGCTATTACAAAAAGCCGGTCACCGCGCTGATGAGCGAAACCGCGTTCGATCAGGTGCTGTTCGTTTACGGCGCGGATACGTTTGCGGAAAATAAGATCGTTTTGAGGTGACAAATTCTGATTTGAGCGGATAGCAAATAGCGGATAGCGGATAGCAAATCGCTGTCAGGAAAACGAGCTATCAGCTATCAGCTATCGGCTATCGGCTTCGGGCATCAGCTCGACAAATACCAAACAAAAAGGAAGTTAAACATGAAGGACAAACTGACCAAAAACTTTTGCATCACAGGCGCGCTGCTGATCCTGTTTTTTATCTGGACGGCGCTGGTTTGCACGGTCGATCAGCAGCCCATCGGCCCCGAGGGCAGCGTGGTGGGGCTGGCGGCGATGAACAGCCGGTTCCGCGACCTCATCGGCGAGCACATGGCGGCTTATAAAATGAGCAGCGTGCTGGGCGTGATCCCGCTTCTGGCCGTCGCGTTCTTTGCCGTCGTCGGCGCGCTGCAGCTTTTGCAGCGCAAAAGCCTGTTCAAGGTCGATTCCGACATCATCGCGCTGGGCGTGCTGTATCTGCTCGTGCTGGGCTGCTACGCCATCTTTGAGCTGGTCGTCATCAACTGCCGCCCCGTTCTCATCGACGGCGAGCTGGAGGCGTCCTACCCGTCCTCCCACACCATGCTCGCGCTCACGGTGCTGCCCACCGCCGCCATGCAGATCAAAAAACGCTCGGGCGATCAACGGCTCGCCCGCGTGATTTCGCTGGCGCTCATCGCCGTCGCGCTGTGCATATTGTCCCTGCGCATCGGCAGCGGCGTGCACTGGCTGAGCGATATCATCGGCGGCGTGCTGCTCAGCGGCGCGCTGGTCTGTGCTTA
>CAMJHI010000139.1 GCA_946405475.1 uncultured Clostridia bacterium | reverse complement strand
GAGGTCGAAAACGTCAACCGCGTCCTCTTCGATATCACCCCCAAGCCCACGGCGACGATTGAGTGGGAATAATATCCAAATTTCAAAAAATGGCTTAAATAGGCGGTTTGCGAGGATATAATCAATCCCGTGACGCTAAAATGACGCTATTATTCTAAAAAGGACAATCCCCAATCATTTAACGAAAGTCAGATGATTGGGGATTTTTTATTATAGTGTTTTAATTATCTCTTGATATTCAGGCGTTGCTTTGAATTCATCGGGCAGCGGGTATTTTTCTTCAAGAAGTGTTTTAACACGACTGCTTGCAACAAATGTGCTTCCAAGCGTGTGTTTATCAAACTCTCTTCCTTCAAAAAAACGCGAGTGAAGGATGGTTATTCGGTCTAAGGCGTCAAATTGTTTTGCGAGGTCAATCTCTTGCTTCAAATATTGAATTCCTTTTTCATAATCGCCTGTTTTGGCGTACAAATAGCCGAGATAACCGTAAGAAAAAATAATATTTCGCCAGGCTCTGCCGTAATTTCCGTCATCATAAAACAGCTTCAGCAGATCGATTTCCGTTTGAACGCCGTGGATCAATTCATCAGGCTTATTGTTTTCGTCCGGCACATAAAAAAGATGTGATATGCCGTGGCACAGCAGGCTGATTTCCTCCTCCACCGCTTCCATCGTATATCCTCTCCAACTGTCCGTATCGTGCGGATAAAGGTAAGAGCGCAAAAACTCCTGCCCGTCGCGCATATACGGCATTTCCTTCAGGATCTCTTCGCAGTCCTCGTGCGTGACGCCGCTGCCCGGCAGGTAAGAAAGCGTATTGTAGTAGGCGGCTAAATATCGCTTCGCGCAGATGCGGATGGTGTCCACCCGGCAATGATTCTGAATGTTCGTATAGATCGCTTTGATTTTCGGCAGCTGCTCTTTGAAATCCTTACCGTTGTTCCGAAACGCTGAATCTGCCATATATCGCAGCTGGATACGAAAATCGTTTGGATACTTTTCCCTTGCGGCCGTAATGATTTCATGCTTTGTTGCCGGATCGGTAAGATTGTCATATTCCTCAATGATATCGAGTATTTCTCTTTCGTTTTCCGCCCGATTTACACCGAGCAATTCATCCACGGAAACGCCGAAAAACACGGCGATCTCGGGCAGCGTTTCCATGTCCGGATAGCTTTCGCCGCGCTCCCATTTGCTGACGGCCTGAAAGGAAACGCCGAGAAAATCGGCAAGTGCTTCCTGCGTTAAATCACGATCCCGGCGCAGGCGTTTGATGTTTTCGCTGAAATAAATGTTCATGTTATCACCTCAAAATGATTGGCGGTACCGTCTGACGTCATTTTAACGCCTGTCAGCGTGGAACGCAATAACCTGATTCTTGAAAAGGTTTCAACCAACGGTTGAATGAAGTGTCAAAAATTCATCGGCCGGGCGTGTCGCTGCCGGTTCCGGGGCTTGTGAACAACAAAACGCGCCGGTCGAGCCTTTTTCGGGCTGACCGGCGCGCGGTTTTGCTTTTTGTTTACTGTTCGCCGTTGAGCTTTTCGAGCGACTGCATTTTGAGGTAGGCGTTGATGAAGCCGTCGAGGTCGCCGTCCATCACGGCGTTGATGTTGCCCATTTCGTAACCGGTGCGGTGATCCTTGACGAGGGTGTAGGGCATGAACACGTAGGAGCGGATCTGGCTGCCCCAGCCGATCTCCATCTGAACGCCCTTGATGTCCTCGATCTTGTCGAGGTGTTCGCGTTCCTTGATTTCGAGCAGCTTGGATTTGAGCATGCGCAGCGCCACTTCGCGGTTCTGGGTCTGGCTGCGCTCCACCTGGCAGGAGGTGACGATGCCGGTGGGGATGTGCGTGAGGCGAACGGCGGAGGAGGTTTTGTTGACCTTCTGGCCGCCCGCGCCGCTGGCGCGGTAAACGTCCATCTTCACGTCGTCCATGTTCAGGTCGATCTCGATGGTGTCGTCGATCTCGGGCATGACCTCGAGCGAAGCGAAGGAGGTGTGGCGGCGGCCGGAGGCGTCAAAGGGCGACACGCGCACCAGGCGGTGTACGCCGTTTTCGCTTTTCATGTAGCCGTAGGCGTTTTCGCCCTCGATGTGCAGTACGGCGCTTTTGAGCCCGGCCTCGTCGCCGTCGAGGAAGTCGGGCATGCTGACTTTATAGCCGTGCTGTTCGCCCCAGTGCATGTACATGCGAACGAGCATGCTCACCCAGTCCTGCGCCTCGGTGCCGCCGGCGCCGGCGTGGAAGGTGAGCAGGGCGTTTTTGCTGTCATATTCGCCGCTGAGCAGGGTGCTGAGCGTTTGCTTGTCGAGCTCGCGTTTGATCTTATCCACGCTTTCGCGGCAGTCGGGGAACATGGATTCGTCCTCTTCCTCGTCCGACAGCTCGATCATCATCAGCGCGTCGTCATAATCGGCCTTGAGCCGGTCGTAAGCGTCCACGCGGCTTTTGAGGCTGCTCATCTGCTGCTGCACGCGCTGCGCGGTTTTCAGGTCTTCCCAAAAGCCCGGCGCGGCGGTCTGCTCCTCCAGCGCGGCGATCTCTTTTTTCATCTCTTCCAGACCGAGCGCCTCCGCCAGCTCGGTCAGCGGCTTTTCACATTCCAACAGTTCCAGTCGCAGTTCTTCAAATTGAAGCATAGAAGTTCCTCTCTTGTTCAAACAGGTAATCGGATCTACAGGGTGTATTCTAACCTATTTTACAGCATAAGTAAAGAAAAAGAACCGATTTTTGCAAATATTTCAAAATAATACGGCAGAAGCGTTGAAATTGTGTGCAAAACTGTGTAAAATAACAAACAGATATCAGATTCCTGTGAAAAAGAAGCGTGTCAAAGCAGAAGGGAGGCGCGGGCATGAGATACGAAGGCGAGGTCTGCCCGTATTGCGGCAATCCGTTCGTTGAGGGCGACGACGTGGTCGTCTGCCCCGAATGCGCCACGCCGCACCACCGCGCCTGCTGGTTTGCCCACGGGCACTGCGCCAACGAAGACAAGCACGGCACGGGTTTCGTCTGGCAAAAATCGACCGCTCCCGAGCCGGAGCAGGCCGAACCGCAAAACGACGACCGGAACGAGCAGAGTCTCGACATCGTCTGCCCGGATTGCGGCAAGGTTTCGCCCAACGGCACCCTGCGCTGCCCGGATTGCGGCGCGCTGCTCGTTCCTTTTGTCATGGGCGAGCCGCCCATCGCGCGGTTCCGCGAGGGGTTCGACCCCAATCAGGAATTCTACGGCATGAAAACCGGCGACATCGCGCTGTATTGCCGCACCGGCGGCGCAAGCTACATCGGCAAATGCCGCAAGCGCGAGCTGGGGCAGAAGGTCACGTTCAACTGGGCGGCGTTTTTCTTCAGCCCGTTCTGGTTCTTTTACCGCAAGCTCTACAAGCCCGGCGCGATCCTGCTGGGGGTTTATCTGGCGCTGATGCTGGCGGTCACGCCGTTTGCGTCCACCATCGACAGCATCCGGCAGCAGACGGCGGCGATCTATCAGGAAGCCCTCGGCGAAAATGAGGAGATCAGCACGCAGCAGCAGGAGCAGATCGTTCAAAAAATCAGCGCGCTTTATCAGCAAAACCGCAAAGAGCTGGCGCTGTTTCTGGCATTCAGTCTGACGCGCCTTTTGGGGCTGAGCCTGTTTTCGGGCTTCACGGCCGATGCGTTCTATTTGAAAAAGATGAAAAAAGATATCGCAACCGTGCGCGAAAACAACACCGACGAGCGGGCGGTGCAAACCATTCTGTTCCGCAAGGGCGGCGTTTCGCTGCTGGGCGGCTGCGGGTCGTATCTTGCCTGTCAGGCTGTGTTTTATCTGTTCGATTATCTGAACCAATAGCGTTGATCCGGAGCAACCGTACCTTTTTATAAATTAAAATCAAGTCATCGAAAGGATGGATCCCCCATGAAAATCAAAAAAGCGATCATCCCCGCGGCCGGTCTGGGCACCCGCGTTCTGCCGGCCTCCAAGGCTGTGCCGAAGGAAATGCTCAACATCGTTGACAAGCCCGCCATTCAGTACATCGTTGAAGAAGCCGTCGCCGCCGGGATCGAAGATATCCTCATCATCACCAACCGCGGCAAGGGCGTGATCGAGGATCATTTCGACCACGCGTTCGAGCTGGAAACCAAGCTGGCGAACAACCCCTCCAAAAAGGCGATCTATGACGAAGTGAAGGCGGTCGCCAACCTCGCCAACGTCTATTTCATTCGCCAGAAGGTCACCAAGGGCCTCGGCCACGCTGTGCTGTGCGCCAAATCCTTTGTGGGCAACGAGCCGTTCGCCGTGCTTTACGGCGACGACGTCATCATCACCGAACCGGGCAAGCCCACCGTGACCGAGCAGCTCTGCGACGCTTATGAAAAATACGGCTGCGGCACCGTCGGCGTGAAGGAAGTGCCCCGCAAGGACGTTTCCAAATATTGCAGCCTCGACGTCAGCCCGATCGAAGGCGAAGACCGCACCATGCGCGTGCACAAGATCATTGAAAAGCCGACCGAAGAGCAGATCATGTCCTGCTTCTCCATCCTCGGCCGCGTGATCCTGCCGCCCGAAACCTTCGGCCTGCTTGAATATTATCTGACCCAGATCAAAGAGGGCGACGAGCTGTTCCTGACCGACGCGATGAATCACCTCGCGGGCGAGGGCAAGCTCACGGCGGTCGATTTCATCGGCACCCGCTACGACATGGGCAACAAGCTCGGCATCATGAAGGCCAACTGCGAAGTGGCGCTGACCCACAAGGAGATCGGCGAAGACTTCAAGGCCTACCTCAAGGAACTGGTCAAGACGTTCTGAGATGAAAGCATAAAAGCTGCCGCAAAAGCAGCGGCAGGCAAGCCGGGATTCACCCGAAACGGTGAGTCCCGGTTTTTGAATTGCCCTGAGGCCAAACGAAAACACGGCAAGCGGCGCCATTATTTTTCCGCAAAAAGGCTGTTATTGTGAACGGCGATATGATATAATATAAAACAGACTTTGTTGAAACGAGGTGTTTCGATGCAGTTCCCGGCTTTTATCGCGCCCGACTTTGACAAGGAACCCTTTCTCTCCGCGCCGGATGCGGCGACCGAACCGGCGGGCGACGGCTTTTTGCCGGAAAACTTCTATGCGACCACGATCTATCCCGAATACGTCAAGATCGGCGGCGAGTGGAAGATGCTTCACCAAAGCCGCATGGATTGCGTTGTGGTGATCCGCAACGGAGAGCCCGCCGTGGTCGAGCCGCGCCGCGTCAGATGCGGCGACCGGGTCGTGGTGGGGCGGAAGGACGACGGCTCCACGGGGGTTTACGTTCACGCCGACTGCTTTGCCGAAGCCAAAGAGAGCACCGACGGCGCGTTCGCGTTCCGCACGGGGCAATCGCGTGAAACGTCTTTTTCCCGCGAATACGATCAGCTTTATGAGGTGCTGCGCCACGATAAAGATCACGGCTATATCGTCTGGGTGCTCGGCCCCGCCTGCGTGTTCGACTTTGACAGCCGCAACGCCATGGCCAACCTGATCAAAAAGGGTTACTGCCACTGCCTGTTCGCCGGTAACGCGCTGGCCACGCACGACCTCGAGGCGGCGCTGTTCCACACCGGGCTCGGGCAGGATATCTACACCAAAAAGCACGTGGAAAACGGCCATTACCATCACCTGCACACGATCAATCTGGTGCGCCGGGCGGGCTCGATCAAAGGCTTTTTGGAGGAACACAAGCTGGATACCGGCGTCATGCACGCCCTGATTTCAACGAACACGCCCTTTGTGCTGGCCGGTTCCATCCGCGACGACGGCCCGCTGCCCGAGGTGATCGGCAACGTGTACGAGGCGCAGAACGCCATGCGCGAGCACACGCGCCGGGCCACCACCGTGATCTGTCTGGCGACGCAGCTTCACACCATCGCCACCGGCAACATGACGCCGTCGTATTGCGAAACGGAGGAAGGCGTTCGCCCGGTGTATATTTATTCCGTCGATATTTCGGAATTCGCCGTCAACAAGCTGCTTGACCGCGGCTCGCTTTCGGTGAAAGGCCTCGTCACGAACATTCAGGATTTTTTAGTCAATCTGGAACGGAATCTGTAATATCATAAAAAGGCAGTGTTTCTGCGGGAAGGAGAAGAACTATGAAACTGTTGCTTGCCATCGTCAACAGCGACGACGCCGACGTGGTCGCCGCGGCGCTGACCAAAGAGCATTTTTCCGTCACCTCGCTGGCCACCACCGGCGGCTTTCTGAAGGTGGCCAACACCACCTTTCTCATCGGCACGGAGGAGGAGCGGGTCGACCTGGCCAAAAGCATCATCCAGCGCCACTCTCAGACGCGCACCTATCCCTACCCCATCACCGCGCCCTTCGGCCGCACCCCTGTCGGGGGCGAGGAGGGCGACACCGTCACCGTCGGCGGCGCCACCGTGATGGTGTTCAACATGGAAGGCATGGAAAAGTATTGAACCGCTCACGAAAAACCGGCCCCTTTCCCACCC
>CAMJHI010000138.1 GCA_946405475.1 uncultured Clostridia bacterium | reverse complement strand
CGGTCGTCATCAAAAATCATTTGCTCAACACCATGAAAAAGAAGGATATCCCGTATTTCCGCCGTCATCTCGGCATCGTGTTTCAGGACTTCCGCCTGATCCCGAACATGACGGTATATGACAACGTGGCGTTCGCCATGCGCGTCATCGGCGCCAAAGAAAAGCGCATTGCCAAGCGCGTGCCGCAGGTGCTCAATATGGTGGGGCTGGGCGACAAAGCCAAAAGCCTGCCCAACGAGCTTTCCGGCGGCGAGCAGCAGCGTGTCGCTTTGGCCAGAGCCGTGGTCAACAACGCTGATATCATCATTGCCGACGAACCCACCGGCAACATCGACGCCAAGCGTTCGTGCGAGATCGTTGAAATGCTCGAGCGCATCAACGCCACGGGCACAACGGTCGTGATGGTGACCCATTCCGTCGATCTGGTGCGCCGCTACGGCCGCCGCATCCTCACCATCGAAGACGGCCACATCAAGTCCGACGATATTTCGCGCGTGGGGCAGAAGCACGAAACCTACGTTCTGCCCGATTTGGATCTCAACACGAAGCGCGCCACCCGCGAGGTGGATGAATTTATTCGCAGCTATCATTCCGACCGCCGCGAACCCAACGGAGGTGAGAACGATGGCCAATAGACCCGAACGCTCCGGCCACGCGAGCCTCGGCTACCTCACCAAGGAGGGGCTGCGCGGCATTCGCACGCACAAGCTCATGTCGCTGGCGTCGGTCACCGTTCTGCTTTCCTGCATGGTGCTCATCGGCGCGGCGTTTCTGTCGTTTATCAACATCAACTCACTCCTCGGCGCCGTGTCCGAACAGAACGTCATCATGATCTTCATTCAGGATGAGGCGACTGAAGAGCAGATCAGCACCATGGGGCGCGAGATCAAGGCGCTGCCCAACGTGGAACGGTGCCGGTTCATTTCCAAAGAAGAGGCGTTCCCCGAGGTGCTCGCATCCATCGGCAGCGCGGCGGCGCTGTTTGACGGCATGGAAGACAATCCTTTGCCCGACGCCTATGAGGTCACGCTCGACGATATGGCGCAGTACGATCAGACGGTCGCCTCGCTCAAGCAGCTCGACAACGTGCTCAACATCCGTCAGAACCGCGACTTTGCCAGAAAGCTGACCTCGCTCAAGCAGACGGTCGGCTCGATCAGCGTGGTCGTGATCATCGTTCTGCTGGTGGTTTCCCTGTTCATCATCGCCAACACGGTGCGCGTGACCATGTACAGCCGCCGGCTGGAGATCATGATCATGAAATCGGTCGGCGCCACCAAGTGGTTCATCCGCTGGCCTTTCATGGTGGAGGGCGTGGTGCTCGGCGTCGTGGCCGGTCTGCTTTCTCTCGGCCTCGTCTGGGCGCTGTATCGGGCAATCTCCAACGCGGTGACGAGCCTGCTTTCGGTGCTGGCCGCCAAGCCGATCCCGTTTTCCAATTATGCCGGCCTTCTTCTGGCCGCCTTTGTTGCCGTCGGCGTTCTGACCGGCGCGTTCGGCAGCTACGTTTCCATGAATAAATACTTGAAGGAGCAGGATTATGACAGCGAAAACGTCAGCATGGATCACGAGTAAATCTTTCCGCTGCCTGTGCGTGCTGCTGGCTGCGCTGTTTTTGTTCCACCTGCCCGCTTCGGCGGACAATATGATCGAGATCCCCGATCCCACGACCGCGCAGGCGGTCACGCAGCCCGAACCGGCGACCGAGCCGCCCGCTGAAACAACGGCGGCCGAAACGCCGACCGAGGCGCCCAAGCCCGAGGAATCGACGCAGTCGCTCGATGAACTGCAGGATCAATACAACAAAATCGAAGACGAGCTGAAAGAAAACGAAGAAAAGCTCAATCAGGTCAGCAGCGAAAAGAAGGAGCAGAAAAAGGTCGTCAAAACCATTTACAGCCAGATCGACACCACGCAGAACCAGATCAATCTGCTCTCTTCCCGCATCAATCTGCTGAATGTGGATATCAGCAACACCACGAATCAGATCACGATCATCACCGGGCAGATCAAATCGCTCGACGGGCAGATCAAAGCGACCGAGACCGCCATCGCCGATAAAAAAACGGCGCTGAACGAGGCCTATACGCTGCTCAAGGCGCGGCTTCGCGCCATGTATATGGCGGGCAACGGTTCCACGCTCGAATTTCTGCTCACCTCGCAGGACTTTTCCACCCTGCTCACCCGTGCCGAATTGCTCATGCGCGTGGCGCAGCACGATAACGACCTGATGGCGACCATTAAAACCGACATCGGCGCACTGGAAACGCTTCAGTCCACGCTCACCGGCAGCCGCGAGATGGTCGACAGCAAAAAGAGCGACCTTGACGGCAAGCAGACGGCGCTCAACCATACCCGGCAGGACGTGCAGTCCACCAACGCTCTGCTGGCTTCCAAGCAGAATGAAATGAAGAATCAGTACGTTCAGGCACAGAACGAGCTGAATTCCATGAACAAGGAAAGCGCGGAATACATCGCCCTGATCCGTCAGCAGGAAGCCCAGCTTGACGAAGTGTCCCGGCAGATGGAGGATTATATCCGGCAGAACGCTTCCAAAACCACCGACCCCATCACGCCCCGCGAGCCCGTGACCGATGAAGAGGGCAACGAGATCGAGGACGATACGCCGCTCAATCTGCCGACCGGCTCCACCAAAATGATCTTCCCGCTCAAATGCAGCGGCGTTTACATTTCATCGCCTTACGGCTACCGCACCCACCCGACCACGGGGGAATACAAGCTGCACACCGGCACCGATTTCACGGCCGGCGGCATTTATCAGAAGCCGATCTACGTCGTGCGCGACGGAACGGTGATCTACGCCCAGTTCCAGAAGGCCTACGGCAATTTCATCATGGTCGACCACGGCGCCGGCGTCGTCACCTGTTACGCGCATTGCGATTCGATCTCCGTTGTTCAGGGCGACCGGGTCGTTCAGGGTCAGGTGATCGGCCGCGTCGGCACGACCGGTTATTCCACCGGCCCGCACCTGCACTTTGAGGTGCGTATCGACGGCAGAACGACCGACCCGATGAACGGCTATCTGACCTTGCCGAAATAAAAGAGCAGTCCCGCTTCCCCACGCAGTTTCTGCATGAAAACATTTTCGTTTCTTCCGCAACCCGTTTCTGTTCGCAGTTTCATGAAACCAAACACGGAGGGGCAGGATCATGTCATTTTTCAAAAACGCGCGGCCGGCGACCCGGCTTCTTTGCGCGCTGCTGGCGGCGTTGCTGCTGTTTAGCGGCACGTTTTCCCTCGCGCAGGCGAGCGAGCCGACGACGCAGTCGCTTGCCGACCTGCAGGATAAATCCAAACAAATTGAAAGTGATTTAAAGAAAAACAAAGCCAAGCTCAATCAGGTCAATCAGGAAAAAAAGGCGCAGAAGCAGACTGTCAGCAACATCTACAGCCAGATCGGTGAAACGGCCGATCAGATCAATCTGCTCACGTCCCGTCTGGATCTGCTCAAGGCGGATATCGGCAACACCACGGCGCAGATCAACGTCATCACCGGGCAGATCCGCTCGCTCGATCAGCAGATCAAAGCGACCGAGTCCGCCATCGCCGACAAGCAAACCGCACTGTCTCAAGCCTATTTGCTGCTCAAAGCCCGCATTCGCGCCATGTATATGGCGGGCAACGGCACCGCGCTGGAATTTTTGCTCACCGCGCAGGATTTTTCCACCCTGCTCACCAGAACGGAGCTGCTCATGCGCGTGGCGCAGCACGACAACGATCTGATGGCGACCATTGAAAACGACATCGGTGAACTGGAAACGCTGAAAACCTCGCTCAACGGCAGTAAAGAAGAGGTCAAGGGCAAAAAGGCCCAGCTTGACAGCAGGAAAGCGGCGCTGGATACCGCGAAGCAGGATGTGGAGTCTTCCACGGCGAAGCTGAACACCAAGCAAAAGCAGATCAAGGCGCAGTACAGCGACGCGCAGAAGGAACTGAATGCCCTCAACAAACAAAGCGCGGAATACGTTGCCTTGATCCGGCAGCAGGAAAAAGAGCTGGATAAGGCCAACCGGCAGATTGAGGAGCGGCTGGCACAGACCGGCTCAAAGACCACTGACAACAAGGCGACCGGTTCCAAAAAGATGATCTTCCCGCTCAAATGCAGCGGCGTCTATATTTCTTCGCCCTACGGTAACCGCGTTCACCCGATTACGGGGGAATACAAGCTGCACACCGGCACGGATTTTGCCGCGCCCGGCATCAATCAGAAACCGATCTATGCCGTGCGTGACGGCGTCGTGCACACGGCGGAGGTCAGCAAGGGCTACGGCAACTATATCGTGATCGACCACGGCGACGGTATCGCCACGCTGTATGCGCACTGCGACTCGATCGCCGTGAAGCAGGGCGCGAAGGTGACGCAGGGTCAGGTCATCGGCCGCGTCGGTTCCACCGGCTACGCCACCGGGCCGCATCTGCATTTTGAAGTGCGCGTCAACGGCAAAACGACCAACCCCATGAACGGGTACATCACGCTGCCCAAATAACAACAACGAAAGGTTTGTGTTCGGTTCGTGAATAAAAAAATCTCAATCGGCCTGACGGTCGCGCTCATTTTTCTGAGCATCACCGCCACCTTCGCCATCACCATGACGGTGTCGCAAAAAATCTACAACGGTCTGGTTTCCAGACTGTCAAACCGTTCTGAGCTTTATGACGGCTATTCCGCGATCGACGATTACGTCCGCACCAACTTTTACGGCGATTTTGATGACGACGCCCTGTTTTCGCACACGGCGCAGGGCTACATGAAGGGGCTGGACGATCCCGGCAGCTTTTACATGACCGCCAAGGAATACATCGAATACACCCGCCGCATGGCAGGGGAGGGCGGCATCGGCGTGGACGTGTCCTATGACGCGGCCGCCGACAAAATGGTGATCACGCAGGTTTATCCCGATTCCTCCGCCGAAAGCGCGGAGCTGAAAACCGGCGACGTCATCGTGGCGCTCGACAACCAAAAGGTCGACGCCTCCAACGCCTACGCCGTCATGGATTCCCTGCAGGTCGGCCGCCGCTTCAACACGGTGAGCCTGACGTATGAACGCGGCGGCAGCCGCAAAACGGTGTCGGTCGTGCGCGGTCTGGCCCGCACGGTCAGCTCTTCTGTTCTCGGCAAAACCGGCTACGTGCGCATCACCGGCTTTTATGCCAACACGGCGCAGCAGTTCGCGCAGGAGATCGCCTCCCTCAACGATCAGGGCGTGACCGCGCTGATCATCGACGTGCGCGGCTGTGATGAGGGCTTGGTCGAAAACGCCTCCGCCACGGTGGATCTGCTGCTGCCCAGCGGCGCGGAAACCACCGGCGCCATCGCCAGCGCGATCGGCAAGGACGATAAGGTGCTGATGAATTTCACTTCCGACACGCAGTGCATCACGTTCCCCAAGGGCATCGTGGTGCTGACTGACGGCGCGACCTCCGGCGCGGCGGAGCTGCTGGCGGCACAGCTGCACGATTTTTCCAAGTGCACGCTGCTCGGCACCGAAACCGCCGGTGAATTGACGCTGCAGAAGGTTTTTGAAATGGAAAACGGCAGCGCGATCTCGCTGACCGTGGCTCGGGTGCGCACCTACAACGGCGATTTTTACAGCGACGGCAAAGGGCTGAAGCCGGATGAAGCTGTGGAGCTTGCGTCCCGTGTGGAGCAGTCGCACAGCCTGGAAAACGTTGGCGATGACAACCAGCTTGCCGCGGCGCTGGCCAGACTGTCATCCGACGATTGATTCTATCCTGCCCGCAAGCAAAACGGTTTGCGGGCGTTTTTGTGATACTGGGGGTTTTCTTCTTTGCAAACGGCAACCGAACGCTTCGACAAACTGGATAACCTGAAACTGCTGCTGATCTTTCTGGTCGTTCTGGGGCATGCGGCGGATCTGTACGCCAACGTGTCGCACGCGACCGGCATGATGCGCTTTATCATCTATACCTTTCACATGCCGCTGTTCTTGTTCGTGTCCGGTCTGGTCAGCAAGCGCAACGTCACGCAGCGCCGCTACAGTCACATTGCGACGTATCTGGGATTGTATATTTTTATTAAAGTCATCAACTTTGCGGCCAACTGGGCCACCACGGGCGTGTTGCCGCGGGTCACGGTTTTTGCCGACAGCGGCGAGCCGTGGTACGCCTTTTGTCTGTTCGCCTTCGGCTTTCTCACCATCGTGTTTGAAAAGCTCAAGCCCGTCTATGTGCTGATTTTTTCCGTGCTGCTGGCCTGTCTGGCGGGGTACGACACGTCCATCGGCGACGCGTTCTGCCTGTCCCGCATCATCGTGTTCTATCCGTTTTATTATCTGGGCTATTGGCTGGATTCGCGGAAGGTCTGCGCCTTTTTCCAGTCCGTATGGATCCATTCCGGACGCCACCGATGGAGATGGCCGTAGATGTATCCCTTGCACTGCGGCGCGTGGTTGACGAGCCACTTGGCGAGGTCGGAGGTCTTCCCCTTGCCCTTCACGGGAT
>CAMJHI010000137.1 GCA_946405475.1 uncultured Clostridia bacterium | reverse complement strand
GCGCACGGGACATCGGAGGCAACCATTATGAAATATGATTTTTCGGCATTTACAAACGTTAAAATAACGGGCGCGGAGCTTTCGCGGCTGAATGATGACGAGCTTTCCGTTCTCTGCGTTCAGGCGCGATACTGCCAGGCGATGACCGACGCGGACATCAACGTGATGCACAAGATCGTATCGGAAGAGATGACCTTCACGCACATGAGCGGGTTGAAGCAAACGCGCGAGGAATATTTCGCCGATATCGCGGCCGGAAGACTGAAATATTTCACCATCGGGATCGAAGACCCGGTGATCCGCGTGAACGGCGTCAGAGCGACGGTGACCTTTACGTCCGTACTGAACGCCAGCGCTTACGGCGCACGCGGCACTTACAGAATGAAAGGTACGCACCATTACGAAATGCGCGGCGGCGAATGGATCGCCGTGAACGGATAAGGGGGGACAAACATGAAACACATGAAGAACAGTCTGCCGGCGCTTCTCGCGCTTGTGATGATCCTGACGCTTGCCGCCTGCACAGGCGGCGGTCAGACGCCGGGAACGGCTGCCGGAACGGAAAGCAAAACCGAAAACACGACCGCGCCGTCCGACAAAACCAAATCGGACGCTGCAAGCGGCACGGATGAAACCGCAGCGCCTTCTGAAAGCAAGACTCTGGTCGTGTATTTCTCCCGCACCGGCGAGCAGTACACCGTCGGCGTGATCAACAAGGGCAACACGGCGATCGTTGCGGAGATGATCGCGGAGAAGACCGGCGCCGATCTGTGGGAAGTGCTGTCCGTGGACGACCATTACCCGATGACCTACAGCGCGCTCACCGACGTTGCAAAGAAAGAACAGAACGATAAGGCGCGCCCGTCGTACAAAGGAACGGCGCCGGAGCTTTCGGGTTACGAGACCGTGTTTATCGGCGCTCCCGTATGGTGGGGCGACTGGCCGATGATCATGTACACCTTCTTTGAGCAGAACCGCAACGCGCTCGCCGGCAAAACGCTGATCCCGTTCTCCACACACGAAGGTTCCGGGCTTTCCGGCTTTGATAAAAAGCTCGCTTCCGCTGTTCCCGGGGCGACGGTCGGAGAAGGACTTGCGATCCGTGGGAACGACGCGCAGAACAGGCAGGACAGCGTCAGAGAAAGCGTGAACGGCTGGCTGAATGACCTGGGGTTCTGATCGTAAATCCGATCAAAAAACAAAACAGATCAAAAAGGAGAAACATTATGGAAAACGTAAAACTCAACAATGGACTGACCTGCCCGGTCGTGGGCATCGGCACTTATATGCTTACCCCGGCGGACGCGGAAAACAGCGTGCGGGAAGCACTGAAAATGGGCTATTCCCTCGTGGATACCGCCAACGCCTACGTCAACGAGCGCGCCGTCGGCCGCGGCATGAGGGACAGCGGCGTCAAGCGGGAAGAGATCTTTCTCTCCACCAAGCTCTGGCCGAGCGAATATGAAAACGGGAACGCCGTGGACGAAACGCTGGAGCGGCTGGGCGTGGACTACGTCGACCTGCTCTACATCCACCAGCCCGCGGGCAACTGGCTGGCCGGTTACCGTCAGCTGGAAAAGGCATACAGAGAAGGCAAGGCGAAGAGCATCGGCATCTCCAACTTTGAAGGCAAGTACATCGAAGAGCTGGAAACCAAATGGGAGATCGCGCCCCAATTCATTCAGGTGGAAGCGCATCCTTATTTCACGCAGACAGAGCTTCGCAAGACTTTGGACAGATACGACATCAAGCTCATGAGCTGGTATCCGCTGGGGCACGGCGACAAGGCGCTGATCCACGAGCCGATTTTTGCAAAGCTCGGCAAAAAGTACGGCAAATCGCCTGCGCAGGTGATTTTGCGCTGGCATACGCAGATGGGCTTTGCCGTCATCCCCGGGTCAAAGAACGTCGATCACATCCGCGACAATCTCAATATCCTCGATTTTACGCTCACCGACGCAGAAATGGCGGAGATCGCCAAGCTCGACAAGGGCGTGCGGTACTACCACCGCACCGACGCACAGCTTGACCAGTTCGCCGCCTGGAAACCGGGCTTTGAAAAAGAATAAGAAGGATGACCACCGTCCTGTTCGCGCTGCTGCTTCTGCTCATCGCCTGCGGGACGGCTCGCAGTCATGACCTGTGCGAATGAAACGGCCCCGGCGAAAGAAACGGAACGCGTCACACCGGAAGAAGATATACCGCATTCCCGAACGTTACGATCACCGGCATCGACATTTGGTTCTCTTTTTGCGGCGCAATCATTGACGGAAGTGTGGATTCCCCGATCGGGTTATGGTATAATTCAAATGTGTTCACTGAAAATCCGACGGAAAGGTCGTTTTACTTATGGCAAGGATCGTAATGACGAAACCAAGCGGCAGCGGTATCGCGCTGGGCGGCATCGGCGCGGGCAGCGTGGAGCTTTTTCCCGACGGAGAATTTCACTATTGGCAGATCGCCAATCCGCCCAGAATGACCGAGGTATGCTGGGAAAACGAGGCGGACGACGGCGAAGGCAGCACGGGCGCGCTGTCGTTCTGGGTCCGGACGGAAAAGGCCGGTGAGCGTTCCGTCGTAAGAAAGCTCGGGCTGAGGACCGATCAGCGCGATTTTTCCTATCGGATGTTTCCCTGGAACAAGCCGGTCGAACGCATCGTGTTTGACGGGCGGTTCCCCACGTGTGAGCTGCAATATGAAGACGAGGCCTTGCCCTGCCGCGTAACGGGGCGCGCGGCGGCGCCGTTCGTGCCGCATCGGACGGATATTGCCGCCACGCCGGGGTTTGCGATGGATTTCGAGATCGAAAACCCGGGTCATGAAGCGCTCACGGTGAGCCTGCTCGGCACCCTTGTGCCGGAATTCTGCAACGACGGCGGCTGCCGCAACACGCTTTCCGCCGTTCCGGGCGCCGTCAGCGTCACGATGCAGCCCGCCGAGCAAACCGACGCGCCGAACTGCGGCGAGGTGTGCCTGAGCATCGGCGGCGACGGCGAAAAAAGCTATATTGCCGGAGAATACCGGAGCTTCATCCGGGAATACGTCTTTGAAAAAAACTTCGGCGTCAGTCAGGAATCCGTGCTGTTCGGCTTTCGGGAAACGGGTCGTCTGCCCGACAGCAAGGTCGGTACGCTGCCGCCTGAGTTGCCCGACGACGTGGGGGCGCTGACCGACCGGGAGATCAGCGACCTGTTCAACGCTTACGCCGGGTACCCCTTTGCCGCCTCGGTTTTGCGGCGCATCCGGGAAACAAAGCCCGCATTCCCGGCTGACCGGGAGGAACAGGCGTTGTTTTTGCAAAGCCTTCGCGCGCAGCAGTCCCGGCGTTACCGCCCGGAAGAGTTCGGCGCCGCCGCCCTATGCAGCAGCGTGCGCCTTGCGCCGGGCGAAAAAAAGACGGTGCGCTTTCTCCTCACGTGGTATTTTCCGAACCACTTCTCGAAGGACGGACGGCGGCTCGGGCATTACTATGAAAATCTCTTCCGCGGGGCGGAGGACGCGAACACCTTCCTGCGGGAGCATCCGGAGATCTTTGACAAGGCCGCCGCTTTCTCAAAGCTGCTCTATCACACGACCCTGCCCGAAGCGTATCCGGATTGCTGGAGCGGCCACCTGAGCACGCTCGTGAAGTGCTCGTGGTATCTCAAAGACGGCCGGTTCGGTCTGTGGGAGGGGCAGGGCTACTGCGGCTTCCACACCACGGACATCACTTATCACGCGTCCTTCGGCCTGCTGGCGCTGTTCCCGGAACTGCAGCTCGGTCAGATGCGCATGGGCGCCGCTTTTCAGCGGGAGGACGGCCGCGTTCACCACTTTTTCACGCCGGATCTGGATCACGTGGACAACGGCTTTGACCGCGTGGATATGAACAATCAGTTTGTGCTCATGGTGCTGCGCGATTATCTTTATACCGGCGACGGCGCTTACCTCAGGGACATGTGGCCGCATGTGATCCGCGCCGTGGATTCCATCGGTGAACTCGACGCAGACGGCGACGGTCTCCCCGACAGGGATACCAAGCGCAACACCTACGACGCCTGGAATTTTTCCGGCACGCCGGCGTATATCTCGATTTTATGGCTCGCCGCACTGAAGGCCGGCGCAAGTCTGGCCGACAAGGTTGGCGACGCCGAACGCGCCGCAGCGTGGCGGCGCCTGCTCGAAAAAGGCCGCGCCTCCCTGGAAACGAAGCTGTGGAACGGCGCATACTACGACCTGTGGCACTGCGGCGAGGAGAGGGACGAGACCCTGATGACCGATCAGCTCGACGGCGAATGGTTCCTGCGTGTTTCGGGTATCGGCGGCTTTTTGAGCGACGACCGGGTGCGGGACGTTTTGCGGCTCATTCTGGCCGAAAACTTCGACCCCGACGGCGGGCTCATCAACGCCTCCTGCCCCAAAGGGCGGCGCACCACGCTGTATTCCCACAAAAACTGTCAGGCGCAGGCCGTGTGGACGGGCATCGGTTACCTGACGGCGGCGCTTTGCCTGAACGTGGGGCTGTCTGACGAAGCGCAAGCCCTCGTCACGACCATTCAGAACAACCAATCGCGTTTCGGCGCGCTGTGGGATCACTGGGAGTGCGGGCACCACTACTCGCGCCCCCTGTCGAGCTGGTCCACGCTCAACGCGGCTCTCGGCCTGCAGATCGACGCCGCGAAACGGATTATCCGGCTTCGTCCGGTGGAAAAGAACATCACGCTGCCGCTGTGCTTCCCCGGCGTACTGGGCACGGTTGAAGTCAAAAACGGCACGGTGCAGATCCGCGTTTTGGCGGGAAGCCTTGACGGTTGGACGGTGCTGACCGGGGAAACCGAGTGAAACCGATGCACGCCCGCCGCCGGCACAAAAAAGCCTCGCTTCGGCGAGGCTTTTTCCTGTTGTTTGCGCGGCCCGTGAAGAAACTCAGCGCGTCGTTGTTGGCGGGACGGTTTCATCAATCATTTTATTGATTTTTGATTGATGAAACGGTATAATATGGTTGTGAAATACCACAGGCGACGCTGATCGACGCGGAGATCGCCGAGCTGGTCGGCCGTCTTTCTGCGGGGAAGTGAAGGTAAAGATAACGTTATTCGCAAAAACCGGTTTGAATACAGTCGGCATGCCTTGAAAGTGCTATGAACATTTTCAAGGTTGTGGGTTTGAATTAAAACATAGTACCAATAACAGCTAATTTCACGACTAGAGTGGAGGAGTTAACTTGGCAAAAGTACAATCTGTGGAACCCAACATTGCGGATTTGGCGAATGGATGGCTGAAATCCTATAAGCTTCCTTATAAACTGGAACAGGAATCTTTGAATACGGAAATAGATCAGGCTCTGAATGACTATGCCTCTAAGAGCGGCGGTGCAGGTGGAAACCGACCGGATGCTAAGCTGCTATTGCAGGATAAGAATCTGGTCAATTATCCAATCCTTATTGAGTATAAGGGATATAAAGATAAGCTTGTCTTGCTTGACGCCGACGGCAGGGTTGCAAACAAGACGGCTAAGAATCAGCCGGATTTCAAAACGATCAACTCTTATGCCGTAAATGGTGCAGTTCACTACGCCAATGCGCTCCTGCACTATACAAGCTACACCGATATTATTGCAATCGGCATGACCGGCTATAAGGATGACGCCGGTAAGCTCCAATATGAAATTGGTGTCTATTATGTTTCCAAAAGCAATTTTGGTGTTGGGCAGAAGGTAGACGACTACACAGATTTTTCGTTTCTCAAGAAGGGAAATTTTGACCAGTTCATTGAAAAGGTCAAACAGTTGCAGCTGACGCCTGAGGAAATCGAAAAACTCAGAGAGCGCCGTGAGCAGGAAATCAACGCCAGCCTCGTCAAGCTCAACAACGACATTTACCAGAACGAAAAGGGTCTCAGTGAGCGTGATCGTGTTTATCTTGTGGCAGCATCAATTATTGCGACACTCGGCGTCCCCGGGAAAGTTGCTGCGCTTGAAAAAGCGGAACTAAAGTCTTTAACTGAAGACGGAAATCGTGACGGAGACATCATTCTTCGCAAAATAAAGGCGTTTTTGAACGAGAAAAACTTGCCCCGTGAGAAGAGAGCTTTGATCGTTAGGACTCTTCAAAACACGCTCACTACTGATAATATTAACAAGGTTGAAAACGGCGAGAGTCAGCTAAAGCGTGTATTTACGAAAATCATTGATGACCTCGGAATATACTACAAAATCGGTCTTAGCACCGATTTCACCGGCAAACTGTTTAATGAAATGTACAGTTGGCTTGGCTTTTCGCAGGACAAACTCAATGATGTGGTTCTAACGCCTTCTTATGTTGCAACGCTTCTTGCAAAACTGGCAAGGGTAAACAAAGATTCTTATGTGTGGGACTTCGCAACGGGTTCCGCAGGCCTTCTTGTTGCTTCTATGAACGAAATGCTGATTGATGCAAAGGAGAAAATCAAATCTCCTGACGAGTTGGCACGAAAGTCTCTCATTTCAAAGCGTTGCCTGACGCTTCTCC
>CAMJHI010000136.1 GCA_946405475.1 uncultured Clostridia bacterium | reverse complement strand
ACGATTACAACCCCTCAGTCATGCGTTCCGCATGACAGCTCCCCTTACACAGGGGAGCCAATACTTCCTTTTTTCAATGGCTTCTTACGGTTACGGCGGACGGCATATATGCCGTCCCTACGGACATGCCGCACGTTCCCGGTCAACAGTAGGGCACGCATTCCTGCCCGTCGCAAAGTCAGATAACAGCAAAAAGCACAGGCAGCTCCGCAAGGGAGAAGCCTGTGCTTTGTTGATTTTTTGCAATTATTCGTCCTTCACGTTTTCCTTCGCGGCGGCAGCGGCGAGCTTGCGATATTTCGCTTTTTCTTCGGCCATTTCCTCCACCGTTTTGGCTTTGAGCGTGAAGCCCTTCACCGGGCGGTAGGGCACGGTCTTGTGTTCAAGCCGTACCTTGGCTTTGGCGATCTCGTCCTTATACTGCGGCAGCCATTCTTCGCCCGCGACGAGCATTTCATCGACCATCTGTTTGATCTCGTCCGGCGTGCAGACCGCGCCGGTGAGCGGATCCATCATCGCCGCCTGATAGAGCAGCTTGATATCGGCGTGAACGGCGGCTTCGACCGCCAGCCGCTGCACCCAAACGCTCTGCGAGCAAATGGCGGCGCAGCCCAGCGGCAGATCGCCCACCTTGGGAATGGAAATGCCGCTCTGATCGACGTAGCAAGGCACCTCGACGACGCATTCATCGGGCAGGTTGGTGATGGTGCCGTTGTTCATCACGTTGAAATGCCCGCGGTAGCGGCGGCCGGTTTCAAGGCCTTCAATAATGTAGCTGCCGTGCTCGGTGGTGCGCTTTTCGGGGATATACTGCTCGGCCGGTTCCTTGAGCCAGTTCGGGAAATCGGTTTCAAACCAGTTGCGGCTCTCTTGGCAAACGCGCAGGTAGCCCGCCGTTTCGCCCTGGATCCAAGAGCTGTAGTTGATCCATTTTTCCATATCCTCCGGGCGCTTGCGGTACCACATGAGGTATTCGGACAGATGGCCGTTGGATTCTGTGGAATAGTAGCCGAAGTTTTTCATCACGTCCAGCCGGATGTTTTCATCCTTGGCGTATTCCTGCTGCTTCATCAGCTCATAGAGTTCCGGCGTGCGCTCCACGCCGTCGGTCTTGACGCTGATGTACCACGTCTGGTGGTTCAGACCGGCCGCGATGATGCCCACGTCCTTCACGTCCTTGCCCAGCGCCTGCGCGATCTGCCAATGGCCGTGCTGCACGCCGTGGCACAGGCCGTAGGTTTCGACCCCGCCGTATTTGTTGCACGCCCACGTCAGCATGGCGTTGGGGTTGGAATAGTTGAGCAGGATGCAGCCCGGCAGCGCGACCTCGCGGATATCCTTGCAGAAATCCAGCACCGCGTTGACCCCGCGCTGACCGTACATGATGCCGCCGATGCAAAGCGTGTCGCCCACGCACTGATCCACGCCGTATTTCAGCGGGATCTCCACGTCGGTGGCGAAGCCCTCAAGCATGCCGATGCGCACACAGTTGATGATGTATTTTGCGTCCTTGAACGCCTCGCGCCGGTCGAGCGTGGCGTGGATTTTGATGTTCAGCCCGTTTTCTTCAATATCGCGCTGGCAAAGCTGCGTGACCATGCGCAGGTTGTCGGGGTTGATGTCGGTGAACGCGACTTCAATGTCGTGAAATTCCGGCACGGTGAGAATATCCGCCAGCAGCTTTCTGGTGAAGCCGATGCTGCCCGCGCCGATGAACGCTAATTTGAATGACATAGTGGTGCCCTCTTTTCTTTCAGGATGGTAAACCCATTATAAACCAACCAAACGCATTTTTCAAGGAGCGAACAAAAGAAAAGAAGCATTGACGGAAAAGGCGGAGATAAGGTATAATATCAATGAATTGACGGCTTTGCCGTCATGAATTGGCTGCGCCATGAATTCTCGCGTTGCTCCATGAATTGAATGGCGTTGCCATTCATGGCGTCCGCAGGCCCCTTCATGCGCGAAGCGCATTTCATGACCGCAGGTCAATTCATGCCGTTAGGCAATTCACGCGCCGAACGGCGCAATTCATGGCGGAATTTGCAAAGCAAATTCCGACTTGGGGGGGAGGTTTTGCCCTTGCACCGCATCATCACCCTGTTTTTGACCGTCGTCACCGTGCTCGGCGGGTGGTTCAATTTCTACCGACCGGGCGCAGCGGTGCCCTTCCGCGCGGATTACGCAGCCGAGGAGCGAAACATGGAAAAATATCGCGGCATTTATTCATCCGTCGGCGACTGCGGCGGCGTGCCGACCCTGTTCGTCAACGGCTCGCCCCTCCCGGCCGCGGCGTACATGACGTATCTGGAAGAATACAACAACTACGCTCAGTTTGCCGACGCGGGCTACACGCTGTTTTCGGTGCCCGTGCTGTTCGCCGGGCGGTGGATCAGCGCCACGGAGCTGTTCAAGCCGTTCCACGCGGGCATTTTTGACCAAAAGGGCGCGCCGGATTTTGCCACGCTCGACGCCTCGATCGCCCGCATTTTAGCCGCCTGCCCGCAGGCGCTCATCTTCCCGCGCGTCAACGTTTCCATGCCGCTGTGGTGGATCTGCGAAAACCCCGACGCGGTTGACGGCACCGGCGTGCGCGAATCGCTGTTTTCGCAAAAGTTCCGCGAAACGGCGGCCGACATGCTCCGCGCCGTGATCGACCACGTGAACGAAAGTGACTACGCCGCGCACATCGTGGGCTATCAGCTCGGCGGCGGCAACACGGAGGAATGGTTCCACTTTGACATGAACGGCGGGTACTGCCAAAACGCGGAACAGCCGTTCAACGAGTACCTTGAAAAATATTACCCGGACTGCGGCTTTTCGGGCCTGCCAGATCTGACGCCGCTGGGCGGCAAGGGGCCGTACCACAAAAACGAGCATCTGGCGCGGTATCTGGAATTTGCAAACAACGCCGTGGCGGACGACATTTGTTATCTGGCTTCCGTCGCCAAGCAGGCGACCGGCGGCAACGTAGTCATCGGCACGTTTTACGGCTATTCACTCGAGGTCACCTCGCCCCTGCAGGGCACGCACGCGCTGAACGCCGTTTTGAACTGCGACAACATCGACTTCATTTGTTCCCCCAATTCCTACATCGGCCTGCGCGACATGAACACGGACTGGACGGAAATGTTCCCCGCGGATTCGCTGCGCCTTCATCGCAAGCTCTGCCTGCAGGAATGCGACATCCGCACGCACCTGACCAAGCCGCTCTATGAGCGCGCGCCGGAATACGACGAGGGCAAAAACCTCAACGCCCCCATCTGGAACGGGCTGGAAAGCAAGGCGCAGACGCTCAGCATGATCCGCAAATCGTTCAGCCGCCAGCTCATCAAGGGCAACGGCTTCTGGTGGTTCGACATGTGGGGCGGCTGGTACGACGACCCCGACGTGCTGGCCGAAATGGCGCAGATGCGCGCCATCGCGGCCGCCGCGCTGAACGACCCCGACCGGGCGAGCGTGGCGGAAGTGGGCGTGTTCGTGGATGAAAGCGCCTACAAACACCTGACCGACGGCGCGATGCGCGGCACCGCCTTCAACGCGCGCAAGCCGCTGGGGTATCTGGGCGCGCCGTATGATCTGTATGACGTGAGCGACTTTGCAAGCGTTTATCAAAAGTATAAGGCCGTCGTGTTTTTATCCGACACGAAGACCGCCGCCATGACCGAAGCGCTGGCGCTTTGCCGGCAAAACGGGGTTCGTTATCTATCGACCTCCCGCCTCAAAAAGGATTTCACCGCGCGTGAGCTGCGCGCGTTCTGCCAGACGAACGGCGTGCACATCTACTGCCGGAGCGACGATATCGTTTACGTGAATCAGCATTATATCGCCGTTCATTCCGTCACGGCGGGCGAAAAAACGCTAAACCTGAACGGCACTTACGCCTACCGCGCGCTGCTGGGCGGCAGCGGCATGAGCGGAACGGGCGACACGATCCGGCTCAACATGAACGAAAACGAAACCGTGCTGTTTCAGATCACGAAGCAATAACATAAAAGAATGAAAATGAAAGGATGGTTGTTATGTGGAAAATGATTTTACTGTTCGGTATGCCCCTGCTTTTACCGTTTGAGATCGCTTACGGGCTGCTGATGAAGGTGTTCGGTCCGCTGGGTCTGCCCGATTTTCTGGGCATCATGATGAAGTAAGACAACAAAAAAGCGCTTCGCCATTAGGGCGCGCAAATTAGGGAGCCAATCGCCTCAAAAAGAATCTTTTTGCGCCATTCGGCGTTAAAAATGCTCGGAATACGAACCAGTATTCCTGCGCTTTTTGCCTTGTCTGACACAAAAATCTTTCTTTTTGAGGTGCAAAGCAGTTTTGAGCGAGCTATTTTTTGTTTAGACAAAACGAAAACCGTCGGGAATACTTGACGTATTCTCGGCGGTTTTTGTGAAGTATAAACGGAAAAGAGCCGCTCAAAACCGGTTGTATCCCTGATTTGCGCGCCCTGTAAGCGAAGCGCTTTTGCTTTTTTAATAGACGAACATGAACCGCCCGCCGGGGGCGACGTCGCCGCTCTTGTAAAAGTCCATGATATCGCCGTCGGTCTGCATGTTGTCCGAGAGCTTGAAATTGAAATGAACGTCGCCCGTCAGGCCGAGCGCAGTCAGAGGGATTTGCAGCGTCATCTGATTGCCGTCGACCGTGCAGGCCGCCTCCCCTGTCTGCTCAAACTGCCAGCCGCCCAGCGAGCGCTCCACGATCGCTTTGCCGCCCGACGCGCCGGCGCGGTTGACGATGAATTCAAAGCCTTCCCAGTGGGGGGAACGGCCGCTCGGGTCGGTGTCCAGCAGCACGCGGATGGGCGCGTTCGCCTGCGGCACGATGGGGTCCTTCGTTTCGATCGTCATGGTGATGAAATTCGCGTCATGGCTGACCTGCGCCTTGACGAAATCGTTGCGCATGGTGTCGGACTTGAAATGCAGTCCCTGCCAGCCGTCGCTGTCGCGCTTGTAAGTGCCGTTCGTATAGTGGTAATAGGTCTTGACCCCGTCGACCGCCTCGACCGAATCGGACACGCCCTTGAAGCGGCGGATGTTTGCCGCAAGCTGATAGTAATAATGATCTTTGAGCGCACCGTCGCTCGGCTCGATATCGCGGCTGTATTCCGCGCTGAACTGATCGGGGAAGGCGTTGGGCGTACCCATCCATTCCTGCCAGCGCCCGGCGATCCATTCGTTCCAGCCGGTCACAAAAATGAAATCGGGGTCGCAGGCCAGCGCGTGATCCCACTGCTGCTGAAAATTCAGGCCGTAAAGCATCGCCTGATCGGTGTTCCGGTCAACCGTCACCGTTTCGCCGCCGCGCTGATACGAATAAGAATAATCCCCTTTGACAAAGCTTCTGCCCTGCACGTTTTGGCCGGAATTCATGGCGACCAGCGCGCCGTCCGCCGCGTTCTGCGCGACCGACACGCACATCTGCTCCACCCGACCCAGCGATTTGCCGAACCGGGTCTGCGGATAGTCGCTGCACCAGCCCCAGACCTTTTCCGTGTAAAGCCTGTCGGCGGCAAAATAGATCGGCTCGTTCTTGCGGAAGGTGAAAAAGTCGTAAATCGCCTTCTGCTGCTCGTCCGTCTGATCCAGCGCCTTGCTGTGCGCCATGATCAGCGGCTTGCCATCCCAGTAAAACCACAGATCCTCATACCGGCCGGGAGCGTAGATGCGCTCATAAAGATGGGTGAGCGAGGTCGTCGTATCGCTGCTGTCGTTGAAGGGCAGCATGAAGGCCACCTTGGGCACGTTCACGCCGTCCGCCTTCGCCTGCTCAAACACCTCAAACAGCTTTTCGGCGCTTTCGTCCCACGTTTCCGTACCGTTGGTGCAGTCAAAAAAGATCACGTCCACGCCGGCGTCCGCGATCAGCTCGGCATGCTTGCGCAGCACGTAGGCGTCGGTGTCACGGTAATAGCCGAACAGCGGCCTGCCCCAGTAATACGGGCGGCCGTCCTGCGTGGAAAGCCACAGCGGGGACTCGTAATCGTACAAAATTTCGGGGTGCTCCGCCAGGATTTCCGAAGCGTTGAGCGCCTCATAGCTTTTGGCAAAGCTCGTGTGCCACGTCCAATAAAACAGCCCCACGAATTTTCTCTTGTTCTTTTTGCGCACGTCGCCTTTCAGGGGCAGCGTGCGCCCGAGCCCGTCCGTCGCCGCCCAGGTGTCGGGCTTCACCGGCGAATCGGTCGGCAGATTGCGGTTGCGGCTGCCGAACAACAGACCTGTCACAGAGGAAAACAAAACGGAAAGAGACGTCAAAAACGCAATCAAACGGGAACGCATGGTTGGCCTCCTTTTGGGATCATTCCGGTTGTCAGGTCGGGAACGCGGCGCCGAACGGAACCGCCCATTCAGCCACGCGCACCGCAATGGTATTGTATCATAATTCAATCGATCTGGCAAATTCTTCTAAAAAAAAGCACGACCCCGACTTATTATCGGAGCCGTGCTTTTGGTGCGGGTAACAGGACTTGACATGGAATTGCGCTGCCATTCCATGCGTGCTCGGCGACC
>CAMJHI010000135.1 GCA_946405475.1 uncultured Clostridia bacterium | reverse complement strand
GGTGTGGGACGAGCCCGGGCTTTACGCCAAAAGCGGCGCGGTCCTTCGCCACTTTGAGCGGTATTTCGCGGGCAGCCTGCGGTTTGTTTTCACCGATTACGCCGACAGCGGCGAGCTGGTGCGGCGCATTAAAACGCGGGCCTATGACGTGCGGCTGAAGCATTTTGCCGACGAGGAAGCGATCAGCGTGCTTCAGGCGCAGCGGCAGTTTTTTGCACAGGCGGCCGAGGAACTGAAGAAAGGCTTTTGCCTGACGCAGATCGATTCCGCCGCGCCGCTGGCGGCGAACACCGAACGGCTCCTGCGCGAGCTTGACAATCAAGGATGATCCGATTTTGAAAAAACACTTTTTCAAAAAAATCACAAATAACGCCTACAGCTTTTCCGTTCTGACCCGGGTGCTTTCCGTGCTCATCGGCTTTGTCTACACCGTGGTCTACACCCGCTATCTGGGCAAGGAGCTGCGCGGCACCGCGTCGGTGATCAACAACTACGTTGAGCTGGCGACGCTGTTTTTGTGCCTTGGCATGCATCAGGCTTACCCCTATTTCAAAAAGAAAACGGGGGTCGGGCCGTATCACGAATACATCAACAACATTTTGGCGGCCTTTCTGGGCTATGCCGGTATCGCCGCGGCGTTTGCGGCGTTTTTCTGGTTCCGGCATGCCGCAAGCGCCTGCGTGGTGGCGGTGCTGATCCCCGCGTCGATCGCCGCGAAGGAACTGAACTACGCGGTGATGATCGAAAACCCGAAGGTGCGCAACGCCACGCAGATCGGATTGGAGATTTTCGACATTCTCTTTCTGGCCGCACTGTTTTTGCTGACGAAGGCAAATTATTTCTATTGCATCCTGTTTTTGCTGGTGCGCGGCGCCGCCTCGCTGATCCTGGCGATCCAGAACCTGCACGTGCCGCTGAAAACCATGCGCCCGACCTTCCACGGCATCGGCAAATACGTCGCCTACGGCTTCGTGCCGATGCTCACGCTCATTCTCATGGAGATCAACTACAAGGTCGACATCCTCATGCTGGAATGGATGGGGATCACCAAAGCCGACATCGGCATTTATTCGCTGGGCGTGATGCTCGGGCAGAAGCTGTGGCTGATTTCCGACGCGCTGCGCGACATCCTCACCTCCAAGCTCGCCGGCGGGCGTACAAAAGAAGAGGTGTGCCGCATCACGCGGCTGAGCCTGTGGGTCACGTTTGCGTTCGTCGTGGGCATGGCGGCGCTGGGCCGGCCGCTCATCCGCTTTTTCTACGGCGCGGAATTCAACGGCGCCTACACGGTTTTTCTGAACATCAGCCTGGGCGTGCTCGGCATGGTGTTTTACAAAATGATCTACGCCTTCAACGTGGTCAACGGCCACAAAAACGTGAATTTTGCGCTGCTGTTCACCGCCGCCGTGATCAACGTCGTGCTCAACTTCTTTTTCATCCGGCGCTGGTCCATCAACGGCGCCGCCATCGCGTCGACCGTGTCCTACACGGTTTGCGGCCTGAGCTTTCTGATCTATTTCGTTTGCAAAACCAAAACGCCGCCGCGTGACCTGCTGCTGATCAAAAAGCAGGACGTCACCGAGCTGATCCATTTTATAAGGAAGTAATGTTCATGCTGACTGTATCCGAAACTTTGTTAAGTGAATTAGAGAACGCCGGCATCCGCTACCTGCACTGGAAAGGGAACTGCCACTACGTCGACGGCTTCAACGGTCTGGGCGACATCGACATGCTCGTGCACCGCGACGACAGCGAAAAAATGCGCGCGCTGCTGCACGGGCTGAATTTCATCAACCCCTACACCCAGTCCTACATGCAGAACGATCACATCGAGGATTGGCTTGGCTTTGACAAAAAGCACGGCGTGATGATCCACCTGCACCTGTATTATGAGATCGTGTTCGGCTCTCATTTTCTGAACGAATACACCTTTCTGCCCTACGAGCAGTGCTTTGAGCGGGCGGTCTGCCCCGAGGAAAATCCGTGCCGGCTGCAGAACCCGGCGATCGAATACGCGCTGCTGCTGTGCCGCGTGGCCGTCGGTTCCGTCACAGACAGCAAAAAGATCGAGGGCAACCGCCAATACCTGATCCACCGCATCGAGGAAGAACCGTTCCTTGAAATCATGCAGGCATGCGGGCTGACCGAAGAGGACGCGCGGGCGCTGTTTGAAACGACAAAGGACGAAGCCTGCTCGGTGGACGGCGTGCGCGGCATATTGAAAAAGCTGTACAAAAAGAACACCTCGTTCGCCGGGCTGAAGATCAAATACCGGAAAGCCGTTTACGCCATCCGCAAGCGGCGCAGCTTTGATTCCGTGGGGTTCTTCACAAAAAAAAGGCTGCGCAACGGCGGGTGCATGATCGCCTTTGTGGGGCAGGACGGCGCCGGAAAGACCAAGGTGACGAGCGATATGGCGGGCTGGCTGCGCAAAAAGTTAGAGGTGCGCCGGTTCTATCTGGGCAGCGGCGAAAACTATTTTTCATTCCAGCGCGATCTGCTCAAGCTCCTGCCAAAAAGCAAGGCGTTCAAGCCCCTGCGCGGCGTGCTCGCGCTGTCGGATCAGCTGCACATCGCCAAACGCTGCGTGCGGCAGCTGCGGCGGGCGCAGGTTTACGCCGTGGGCGGCGGCATCGCCCTGTTCGACCGCTACCCGCAGACACAGTTCGCGGGCATCTGCGACGGCCCGAAAATCCGCGAGAACCTGCTGCCCAAGGCCGAGAGCGGGCTGATCAAAAAGATCACGCTGCTCTACGCCAAGCGCGAAGAAAAAGCGCTGAAAAAGGCCGTGCGGATCCAACCCGATCTGGTCATCAAGCTCATGCTCACCACCGAGGAATCCCTGCGGCGCAAGCCGAGAGAAAACAAGGAAAACGTGCAGAAAAAGCACGAGATCGTCAAGCAGCTCGAGTTCCCGAAATCCCGCGTCGTCGTGGTCGACGTGATGAAGGATTACGGCAGCGAGGTAGTGGAGATCAAAAACATCCTCTGGAAAAAGCTGCACTGACCGTCTGTTTTGCATCAAAAAGCCCGCTGAACCGTTTGGATCAGCGGGCTTTTTGATTTGATGCTATTTGATTTTGTTGAAGGCTTCGACCACGGCCTCGGCTATGATCTCATGCCCGGCGGCGGTGGGATGCACGCCGTCGGCCAGCCAGAAGGAAGGCGGCGCAAGGCGGGTCAGCTCATCCAGCCGCTTTTGCAGCGGAACAAACGTGAGATTGAACTGTTCGGCAATGCGGCGGGCGCTCGCGGCGCGCTTTTCGATCTCGGCGCGGAATACCTCGTAATAGCCCTGCGTACCTGAGCCCTTGAGCACGAACGGCTCCAGGATCATGATTTTGCAGTCGGGAAGCTCTTCAAGCACCTCGGCGATAAAATCACGGTAGACGCGGTAGTACTTCGCATCCTCCACGCCGTTCTGATTGTTGAGCTCGTGCCACACGTCGTTGACACCGATGAGGATCGACGCATAATCCGGCCGGATGTTGATAAAATCGCATTTAATGCGGGCGTACATGTCAACGATGCGGTCGCCGCTCACGCCCATGTTGTAAAACATGAGCTCATTCGGATAGAGCGCGCCCAGCTTGCCCTCGACAAAGGTCGGGTAGCCGTGGGAGCCTTTGCCGATCTCGTCACGGTTCCGGCCGGCGTCGGTGATGGAATCACCCTGGAATAAAAATGTTTTCATAGTTGTTATTTAGCATCATTTGCGTCAAACGGATCGCCGCATTCCGGGCAGAATCTGGGCGGATTGTGGGGATCTTCGGGCGTCCAGCCGCATTTGTCGCAGCGGTAAAGCGGAGCGCCGGCGGGCTTGGGCGTGCCGCAGTTGACGCAGAATTTGCCCTGATTGACGTTGCTGCACTTGGGGCAGGTCCAGCCCTGCGGCTGAGGCTGCGGCTGACCGCAGTTCATGCAGAATTTGCCCGTGTTCGACGTGCCGCACGCGCAGACCCAACCGCCCGCGGCGGGCTGCTGCGGCTGTGCCGGAGCCTGCTGATACGGCGGCTGCTGGGGCTGCTGCTGACCCATGGCGTAAAGGTTGGCGGCATTGTTGGCGCCGCCGCCCGCGTTCATGGCCATGCCCATGCCCATAAAGCCGGTGAAAGCGCCCGCTTCGTTCTTGGCGGCGCTCGTCATCGCCTCAGCCTGCGCGTCGACCATCGCGGCCGCGCCCATGGTCGGGTCGCGGTAAACCGCGCGGCGCTGCAGGGTCTTGATCATTTCTTCGTCTTCCTTGGAAGCGGTGACGGAGTTGACGCCGAAGGAATAAATGGCAAGGCCGCGAAGCTCCGTCCATTTTTGAGACAGCACCTCGTTGAGCGCGTTGGCAAGATCCTGCGTGTGGCTGGGCAGCGCGCTGTAACGGATGCCCATTTCGGAAATCTTGGCGAACGCCGGCTGCAGCGCGGTGAGCAGTTCGGTCTTGAGCTGGCTGTCGATCTCGTCGCGCTTGTATTCGTCGGCGACGTTGCCGCAGACGTTTTTGTAGAACATGAGCGGATCGACGATCTTGTAGGAATATTCGCCGTTGCAGCGAATGGCGATGTCAACGTCAAGCCCGATGTTGCGGTCGACCACGCGGAACGGCACCGGGTTCTGCGTGCCGTAGCGGTTGCCGAGGATCTCTTTGGTGTTGAAGAAGTAAACGCGCTGATCCTTCGCGGGCTCGCCGCCGAAGGTGAAACGCTTGCCGACAACGGCAAAGTTCTTTTTGATGTTTTCTTTGTTCAGGCCGCCGTAAAGCAGCGTCGGCTCGGTGGACATGTCGTAAACGTATTCGCCCGGCTCGGCGCAAAGGTCGACGACCTTGCCCTGCTCGACGATGATCATGCACTGACCGTCGGCCACGGCCACGATGGAGCCGTTGGAAATGACGTTGTCGCTGCCCTTGGTGTTGGCAGAACGGGAGGACGTGCGCTTTTGACCCTTTTTGACAAGCGTCTGCGCGTCGAGCGCCTCACAGTAAAAATACTCACGCCACTGGTCGGCGAGAGCGCCGCTTAAAGCGCCGATACCGGCTTTCAGAAGTCCCATAATCTAATCTCCTATCTTTATGTGAATTTTTGGATGCTCGAATTAAAAGAAGTATTTCCGCAGCCAGTTGACGCTCAGCTGCGTCCACTGCTCCACCTCGGGGCTGCCGCCGTTGACGCACACGGCCGGGGTCGCCAGCGACAGGCCGTGGTTGCCGCGCTCAAACACGTGCAGCTCAAACGGCACGTTGTGCGCGGCGCAGGCGTTCGCGAAGGCAAGCGAATGGGTGACGGAAACGCAGCCGTCGTCAGACGTGGAAAAAATAAAGGTGGGCGGCGTCTGCTCGGTGACGAACTGATCGGTGGAGGGCACGTTGACGCTCAGCACACCGTCGGGCTTGGGCAGGATGCAGGGATAGCCGAGGATGAGCGCGTTGGGCTTTTCATCGCTGACCGTGCCCAAAGAGCTGGCCAGATGACCGCCTGCGGAAAAGCCGATGGCGGCGATCTTGTCGGGAATGACGCCGAACGCTTCGGCGTTTTCGCGGATATATTTCAGCGCGCGCACCGCGTCGCCGAACGGCTGCTCGAACGTGATCTCGCCCGTGTTGCCCACGGTGTAGCGCAGCACGAAGGTGTGGTAACCCTCTTTGGCGAAGAGCATGGCGATGGGCTCGGCCTCACGGTCGGAGCACATGCGGTAGCCGCCGCCGGGGATAACGAGCACCGCCGGGCGCGTTTGCATGTTGGGCATTTCGGGCGACGCGTCGAGCAGATAGCCGGTGAGGCTGACCTTTTGATCGGCACTGAAATATTCGGTAAACACTTTCATGGCAAACACCGCTTTCTGCGTTTCTTTGATGTTATTCTAAAGCATTGCGCCCGAAAAGTAAATAGTTTTAACAAAGTTGTCAGCGATTTTTATAAAAAGTTTGTTTGTTTTGGCGGGTAATTCCCGAAAAGGCTTGAAAGATCCCCTGCGGCATGATATATTGAATTGAATATAACCTTCAGGAGGTAACGGTATGAAACTCGGTAAAAGAATCGTGGCGATCCTGCTCAGCGCAACGCTGGTGCTTTCCTGCGGTCTGTCCGCTTCGGCCAAAGCCCCGGCAGCCGAAGGCAAGCCCGTGAGCGGCTTCGCGCACGCGGTCGACAGCTTTTTCGGCGTGGCGCACGACGCGATCTTCGGCGCGCTGCAGAACCTGCTCAAGCTGAAGAACATCCCCACGGCCGACGAATATCTCAAACAAAACGATCCGACCTTCCAGCCCGGCACGAACGGCACGGCGCGCGGCAGCGGCTGGAGCGGCGGCTTCGCTTCCGGCAGCGTCATCCCCGCCTCGTGGCGCTGTGACGCCGACGGCAACGCCGACCCCGACGGGATGAACCTGACCAAGCTGCACTCCACCGGCGGCTATCAGACCAAGGTCGACAAGCTCTACACCGAACAGAACATGAACATGGTCATCCTGTCCAACGGCGCGGACGTGAACCGGAACGGCAAAAACGATCTGATCATTTTTGTGAGCGTCGACGGC
>CAMJHI010000134.1 GCA_946405475.1 uncultured Clostridia bacterium | reverse complement strand
CTTGAAATGTTTACAACCGTGTTTACAACGCGAAACGGTTTTACCCGGTTTTAGCGGGGTAAACGCAAAAAAGTCCTTCAGCAACAGGCAGCCAAAAAAAGGCACAAAAAAAGCCGCAACCCTTTGAAAAATAAAGGATTGCGGTTCTTTTTTGGCGGAGAAGAGGAGACTCGAACTCCTGCGCCGGTTACCCGACCTACGCCCTTAGCAGGGGCGCCTCGTCACCAACTTGAGTACTTCTCCATTTGGTTAACGCTTCTCGTTATTCAGTTGATTTATAGTAAAACAGGATAACTGACTATTTCAGTGGCGGAGAGAGTGGGATTCGAACCCACGGTATGTTGCCATACGACGGTTTTCAAGACCGTTCCGTTATAACCACTTCGGTATCTCTCCTCATGCGCAAGTATGTTACCATATTACGCGCGGCTTGTCAAGCTTTTTTCGCGCCTTTTTCTTTTGCGCGATCAAAACAGAATGTAGAACAGCGCCATCACGCTGATGAGATCGGCGCGGTCGGTCAGCAGAACGAGCGCCAGCCCCAGCAACAGCAGCGTATCCTCCTGCGCGGGCGGCGGCGACCGGCGGAACAGCTTTGCCCCGGAGCAGGCGTCCGCCACCGCCTGCATCGCCGCCAGCTCCCGATCCATGCTCTTCCCTCCGCTCAAAACAGTTCGATCCCCGCCTGCCCGAGCAGCGGGAGCACCTCCATGAGCCGCAGCAGGCGCAGCGCTTCGTCCGCTTTTTTGCGGCGGCTCTGGCTGAGCAGCGGCTTGAGCGCCTGAATGAGGCGGGCGCGGGCGCTGTCGCCGCCCTGCTGCAGCAAGGGCAGCAGCTTCATGAGCTTGTTCATCAGCTCCGGGTCAAGGCCGCCGGGCAGCGGCTCGCTTTCCGGCGGCGGTTCCGGACTCTGCCCGCCGAAGAGCTGCTGTGCCATGTCGCTCAGCTGCGCCATATCCTCCGGCGTTAAAGAGGACAGAATGCTGCTGAGATCCGGTTCGTTCATGGCTTTTTCCCGAACCGCTTCATCAGTTTTTGCGCCTGTTCGCCGGCCAGCAGGCGGTTCAGCGCGTCCTTGTCGCGCAGCACGGCCTCAATGCGCTGTTTCTGCTCGGGGCTCAACTGGTTGTTGAACACGTCCTCCGCCAGGTTTTGGTTGTCCTGTTCGCTTCTGCTGTTTTGCAGCAGCCGCAAAAGCTGCTCGGGCGAAAAATTCCTTCCGCTCATTGCAATCACCCTTTCGATCCTGTATAATCACTTAGTAAAAGTAATATGAGAAAAACGGAGGAAATATGATGCGCGTACTGGTGCTGTCCGATTCCCACGGCGACCGTTGGCGCCTGCTCAAGGCGATCGACGCGCAGCCCGAGGCAAAATACATCATCCACCTGGGCGACGGCGCGCAAGACATGGAGGGGCTGGGAAACCTGCCCGGCAAGATCACCCTGCAGGTGCGCGGCAACGGCGATTTTGATCCCGACATCCCGTATTCGCTGCACGGCAAAATCGCCGGTGTGAGCTACTACGCCTGCCACGGCCACATGGAATTTGTCAAATACGGCGACCAGACGCTGTGGGAAAAGGCGCGCGACTTCGGCGCCTCACTGGTATTATACGGTCATACGCACCGGGCTGTGACAGAATACCGCGACGGCGTGTGGCTGATGAACCCGGGCAGCGTGCATCAGGGCGAATACGGCGTGGTGGATATCACGCCGCAGGGCGTCATGCCGATCCTGATGAAAATACCGTAAAAAATTTGTGAAATGACTTGAAGTTTTGCGGCAAGTGTATTAGAATAAATTTACTAATATCCGTTTTGTGGTTCAATTTTTTAGTTTGGAGGAAAACAACATGATTTCTGCCGGTGATTTCCGCAACGGCGTGACCTTCGAGATGGAAGGCAAAGTTTACCAGATCATCGAATTCCAGCACGTGAAGCCCGGCAAAGGCGCCGCCTTTGTCCGCACCAAGATCCGTGACGTGATCGCGGGCAGCGTGGTGGAACGCACCTTCAGCCCGACCGATAAATTCCCCACCGCTTACATCGAGCGCAAGGATATGGAATATTCCTACAACGACGGCGACCTGTATTATTTCATGGATCCCGAAAGCTACGAGCTCATCCCCATCAGCGCCAGCGAGCTGAGCGACAACTTCAAGTTCGTGAAAGAAAACATGGTCTGCAAGATCCTGTCCTACAAGGGCAAGGTGTTCGGCGTTGAGCCGCCCACGTTCGTCGTGCTGCAGGTCACCAAGACCGACCCCGGCTTCAAGGGCGACACCGCCACGAACGCCACCAAGCCAGCCACGCTCGAAACTGGCGCCGAAATCAAAGTGCCGCTGTTCATCGACGAGGGCGAAATGATCAACGTTGACACCCGCACGGGCGAATACATGAGCCGCGCGTAAATAAGGTCAACACAGATCGAATCGCCGGCGCACAGCCTCGATCCGATCAGCGTTTCCCGAAAAACAAGCCTTACCAACTCTTTTCATTTTTTATAAAAGGGAGGAACCCACCATGGCAATGACTCTGACCGAAAAAGCTGCCTACATCAAGGGCCTGAAGGAAGGCCTGACGCTGGATGAAAGCAAACCCGAAGTGAAGCTGATCAACGCGCTGATCGACATCATCGACGATCTGGCTCTTGACGTTTCCGATTTAGAAGACGAAATCGCAATGGTCGGCGAGCAGGTCGACGCCGTCGATGAAGACCTTGACGCGCTTGAATCCTTCGTGTATGACGATGAGGAATGCGACTGCGACTGCGACGATTGCTGCGACTGCGACGACGAATATTTTGAGGTGGAATGCCCCAACTGCGGCGAAGTGATCAACGTGGATGAAGGCATTCTCGAAAGCGGCAGCATCCAGTGCCCCAACTGCGATGAAACGCTCGAGTTCGACATCGAATATGATGACGAAGCCGACGAAGAAGAGGAAGACGACGACTGATTTTTCAACAAGGAATGCACGCATCCCGGTGCGCCGGGGTGCGTGTTTTTATGAGCAAAACGAAAGAAGGTTTTTTGCATGAAACAAGCCGTATCCGTTCTGGCCGCGCTGGCTCTGCTTTTGTCGCTGGGCGTCTGCGCCCGGGCGGCGGAGGAGCCGACGCAGCCGTTTGAAACCGGCTTCATCGTCAGCGGCGACGCCGCGCTGGAATACGCCCGTTACGGCGACCCGGGCAAAGAAACGCTCGTGCTCATCGGCGGCAACAAATCCGACATGCACGGCATGGACGGCTGCCTGCCTTATTTCACGCCGTATTTCAGCGTGCTCACCGTGTCTAACCGCGGCACGGGCAACTCCGAACGCGGCACGGGCAAGCTGACCTTTGACGTGATGGCGGCCGACCTGTGCGCCGTGCTCGATCAGCTCGGCATTGAAAAAGCTCATTTGCTCGGCTTCAGCGACGGCGGCAATTTAACGCTGGTGTTCGCCGTGAATCACCCCGACCGCGTGCTGAGCATCGTGCCCATGAGCGCCAACATCAACCCCTTCGGCACCAAAATCACCAGCCAGATCGGCATTTGCTCCAATTATTTCTGGAAATGCGTCAACGCCGCCCGCACCCACGACCCCGAGCTGGAACGTCTGCGCGACATTCAGGGGCTGATGGTGTGGGAACCGACGCTGCGCTTCCGCGACCTGAAAACGATCACCGCGCCCACGCTCAACATCTACGGCGAACACGACATGATGTGGCGCAGCCATTCCAAGCGCATCACCAGATCCATCCCCGGCGCGAAGGAACTGATGCTCAAGGGCGTCGGCCACGGCGTGGATTGGGAGCAGGCGCTGCCGGTCATTTATGAGTTTTACGGAATCCTTTGATCAAGGCGAAAGGCGAAATGCGAAAGGCGGAATTGTGGAAGGGCTCCGCCCTTACCCGATTATATAGAATAAGCAATCAATCGCTATCGGCTATCCGCTATCCGCTATCGGCTGACATCTATTCTAACCTGAAAAGGGACTGCGACATGAAGAAAAAAGCGATTCTCGGCGTTTTGCTTTCGCTGCTCAGCGGTGTGTGCTGGGGGCTTTCCGGTACGGCGGGTCAGGTGCTGTTCAGCCAATACGGCGTTCACGCCGGGTGGCTCACCTGCCTGCGCCTGCTCACGGCCGGCGCCGTACTCACCGCCGTTTCACTCGTCAAGCACAAGGGCGCGCTCGTTCGGCTGTTCCGCAGCAAACACGACGTGCTGCGGCTGACGGTGTTCGCCGTGTTCGGCCTGATGCTCTCGCAGTTCGGCTATTTGCAGGCCATCCATTATTCCAACGCCGGCACCGCCACAGCCATTCAGTATATCGGCGAAGCGTTCGTGCTCCTCGTCGTGTGCGTGCGGGCAAAGCGGTGGCCGCTGCTGCCCGAGTTTTTCGGGCTGATCCTCGCGCTGGCGGGCGTGTTTTTGCTGGCGAGCCACGGTCGGCTGACCTCGCTGAGCATTTCCCCGCTCGGGCTGTTCTGGGGGCTGCTGGCCGCCGTGGCGCTGGCGGTCTACACGCTGGTGCCGGGCGATCTCATCCCCCGCTTCGGCAACATGACCGTGACCGGCTCGGCCATGCTCATCGGCGGCGCGGTGCTCACCGTGCTGCTGCGCCCGTTCGGGCACGGCGTGCCGCTGGACTTGAAGGGCTGGGGCTGCCTGGCGCTGGTCATTGTCGCGGGCGCGATCATCAGCTATTCCGCCTATTTGCAAAGCGTGGTGCTCATCGGCTCGGTCAAGGCCGGACTCATCGCCGCAAGCGAAACCGTGGCGGCCCCGCTGTTCACCCTGCTGTGGCTCGGCACCACGTTCGTGGGGGCGGATTACCTCGGCTTTGCGTGCATCGTCGCCATGGTCGTGCTGCTGGCACTGCCGGGGCTGAAGGCGCAGAGCAGACGTCAGCCGATAGCGGATAGCAGATAGCGGATCGTTTTTCAAGGCGGAAGGCGAAATGAAGGGTCGCTTCGCTCCGATCGTATAACTTCCATATAATTCGAGCGTTCCTCACAGCCAAAAGCGTCGCTGTGCATTGAGCCTCCCTTGTGCAAGGCGAGGATGTGCAGAAATCAGCGACCAGTGGTCAGCCGATAACGGATAACGACGAATCGTTTAACTGGATAAATCCGGGTAAGGGCGGAGCCCTCCCACAATTCCGCCTTTCGCATTCCGCATTTCGCCTTATTCTGTCAGAACTTCTTCCGCAACGCCTGCGCTGATTTCAGCGAGCACGGTGTTCCGGATGCCGTTTTCGGTGCGAACCGGGTTCTGTTCACAGATTTTCGCGCCGCTCAAGGCTTCGATCTTTTGCAAAAAATAACATTCCGTCTGCCCCAGCAGCCGCCGGTTTTGATCGGTCGGCTGCTTTTTTTCGGCAAACGTGCGATAGATATATTCGGAATATCCCAGCGGCAATTCGATTCCGCGCGCCGTCAGCGCGTGCCGCCGCACAAGGCGCACGCCGTCGGGCCGTTTGCCGGGCTGGGTGAAGCGCCAGCCGAAAAACCGAACGGCATAGAAGGTCTTTTCCCGCACCGGCGTAAGGATCGTCCGCGCGTCCCGATCATCGGAAGTGATCGACAGCTGCGTGCGGAGCACGGCATAGCCTTTTGCGTGGCAAAAGCGCACCGAGCCGTTCGCCATTTCGGCAAAGCCGCCGATGAGCACCTCGCCCGCGCGCACCGCTTCGCCCGCGCTGTGCAGCTTTGTGCCGCCGTAAGCCTCCAGCGCCGCGAGCTGCCCGTCGACCGCGCTCACCACGTGGCAGGGCACGTCCTCGGGCGGGATCGGCGGCTGCTTCACCCGCTCGGTCACGGCCACCTCAACGGTCGAACCGAGGATATTCACGGTCAGATAGGTCACGTCCGGCAGGCGCGAAAGCGCGTAGAAGCGCACCTGCGGCGCGTCGACCCGGCTGCGCAGGCAGCCTACGCGCAAACCGGCTTCTTCCAGCACGGCAAGCACCTCTTCCCGGTCCACGGCGGCGCAGCCCGTGACGTTGATCGTCCATATGGCGCAGGAGGCGACCCCGATTAGCCCCAGAAACACGCCGAAGCCGCACACCAGCCCCACGCGGCGGCGGTAGCGGTGGGCAAAAAACGGCAGACCGTGCCGCGCGGTGACCCGGCTGCGCATGCCCGAACGAACCGCGCAGGAACGCAGGCGGCGGTAACCGGCCACGGTGGTGGCGGCCGACAGCGCGCCGTTTTCATTCGATAAGTTCCACAGCGGAATATGCGCCCGGCTGCACAGGTTGAGGAACCGTTCGGGAAATCCGCCCCACACGCGGAACGTGACCCAGCCCGCCAGCAGACGGAGCAAGCGTACAAAGATCATAGCATACCTCTTTTTTAGCGGATAGCCGATAGCGTTGAATCGTTTCCTTAATATAATCGGGTAAGGGCGGAGCCCTTCCTCAATTCCTAATTCATAATTCGTTATTAAACAAACGCAACGCTTTCGATCGTGCCGCACAGGACGATGCACTGCCGGTCAAACGAGCGGATGACAAGCCCGCGGCCGCGCACCGTCATCGTGA
>CAMJHI010000133.1 GCA_946405475.1 uncultured Clostridia bacterium | reverse complement strand
AATATTCTACCACAACGCATCGAAAATGTCAACAAATTGTGAACAGCAAAAGTTTTCTGACAAAAAAGCAGAAAAATACCCTCCGTACCGTCACGCACGAAGGGCACAAAACAGGGTTCGATTATTTGTTGAGATAAGCGAGAATAGCGTTCACGACCTTGACAAAAGTCGCCGTGTCGATGTTGCGGAAGATCAGGCCGTAAATGTCGCCGAGCGGCCCTAACAGGCTGACGATCCAGTCGGCATAATCCGCCATGCTGCCGGGGCCGGTGAATTCACCCTGGAAGCCGAAGGTCTGAAGAATGGCGGTGATGAAGGACCAGAAGTCGGTGATTTTATAGCTGGAAATTGCCTGGACCCAAGTTGTGAGGATGCTCATAAGATCTGACATTTCAATTCTCTCCTTTTCTTTTTTGTCCAGTATAGCACGAGAAGCTGAAATTGTCAACAAATTGTGAACAAATTATTTTATATGTTTGACATTTGAAAAAATTTACAGTTTATTGATTATTTCGGGCGAAACAAGCTGTTAAATAGAATTATCAAAAATGGTATGGGAGGGTCTTTCATGAAGCGGGTCATTTCGTTGATTTTGGTCGCTTCGGTTCTGTTCGGTGTGCTGTCTGTCAACGCATACGCCGCCGACCAAGCGCCGCGCAACCGGGAGCCGTTCATTTTCGTGCACGGGCTCAACGGCTGGGGTCGGGATGAAGGGATTGACGGCATTTTGCCCTATTGGGGCGCAACGACCGGCAACCTGATGGAATACCTTCAGGGAGAGGGCTACGAATGCTACGCCTGCTCCGTCGGGCCGATGAACAGCTCGTGGGATCGCGCCTGTGAGCTTTACGCCGAGATCACCGGCACAACGGTCGACTACGGTGAAGCTCACGCCAAAGCGCACAATCACCGCCGTTACGGCCGCACCTACACCGAACCGCTGGTGCCGAACTGGGGTCAGCCGACCGAAAACGGCCTGCAAAAGGTACACCTGATCGGTCACTCCTTCGGCGGCACAACGATCCGGACGCTGGCGCAGCTGCTCAAAGACGGTTCCGCCGCCGAACGCGAAGCAACGCCGGCCGAAAACCTCTCTCCCCTCTTTGCCGGCGGGAAGGGCGACTGGGTCAAAAGCATCACCACGATCTGTACGCCGCACAACAGCTCCACCTTTTTCTATCCGGCCAAATACACGGGGCTGCTCGATCTGGCCGTGTTTCTCTGCTTCCTTTATGCCTCGATCGCCGGGCGCATCGATCTGCTCAGCCCGCTGGTCGATTTTCATCTGGAGCAGTTCGGGCTGACCAACACACCCGGCGAACACGACGCCCTGCCGTTAACGAACATGATCAAGTGGTATTTTTCCGACTCTGACGACTTCGCCCACTATGATCTGCTGCCCGAAAACATGGTCAAAGCCAATGAATGGCTGGAGATCAATCCCGATATCTACTATTTTTCCTATGCTTATTCAGCGACAAACAAAGTCGGAAATCTGCAGATCCCGCGTTTAACGACCAACCCGGTTCTGTTCATCCCCTGCTTCATCATGGGTGTGATCCCGACGTTTACAGATAAAAAAAGCGGCTATGAGATCACCGCCGAATCGCGCGCGAACGACGGCATCGTCAGCCTGCCTTCGGCGCTTTACCCGTGGGATGAGCCGCACACCGATTTCAACGCCGACCGCATCACCAAGGGCGTCTGGAACGTGATGCCGGTTCGCGCAGGCGACCACGGCACGGCCATCGGCCTGCTGGCCAACGCCGCCGTTACGCACGCGCTGTATGATGAAATTGCCGAGCGTCTGGTTTCATTGCCGGATTGAGCCGTAGATCGCCCGTGCCTGTTCACTGACGCCGCCGGGCAAAAACAGCCAATTAAGCCTGAAACGCATCAACTGAAAGCAGCACTTGTCCAGTCGGGCAAGGCTGCTTTTTCGTTTGGCGAAGCTGTCCTGATCCGTGATCAGAGACGCCGCTGTCCGCAGCGGTTCCCGCGCCGCCGAACAGAAAAAAAGCGCGGCAAGCCAGATCAGCGTCAGGCAGGTCGCTCCCCCGATGAAAACAAGGCGGCTCACACCCTGCTCGTAAACCAATTGAAGCGATACGCCGGTGAGCAAAACCGGCACGGCAAGGATGCAAAACCAACGACCACAGAGCCGAGCACGGTAAAACGCCGCCACGCGCGCCGAAAGCAGCAGATCGCGCCGCGAAAACGCGATCAGCAGGTCCGCAAGTGTCACGGGTGTTTGCTGACGAAGCGCCGCCAGCCAGCGGTTTTTGATCAGCCGTTCACCCGCGGAAAGCCAGAGCGAAAGCAGATAAAACAGCAGCCCGGCGCATAGCAGCACGATCCAGCCTATCGTCAGTCTGATCTGCGGCAGATTCCACAGCCAGCCGACAAGCAGCCACCGCCGCAGACGCTTCAGCATCCAGGCAAAGCCGTTCAGACGCCGCGCCGTTTTATGTTGCCCGAGCTGACAGATGCGCGCCTGCAGCCCGATTCTTTCCCGATCCATATCAATCACCGTTCTTATTCTGCGACATACCGGCAAAATCATGATCGACAGAAAAAGGAAAAAGCCCCCGCCGAAATGACGGGAGCTTTCACACAGTTCGGGTTATTTTGCAAGAGTACCAACGACTTCGATGATCTTCTTGAGCGCGGAAGCGATCTGACCAACGTCGATCGATTTCACAACGGCCATCAAGCTGTTGACAATGCCCTTAAAAGCATCGCTCTTGAAAAAAGCCACAAGCTCATTGAAAATAGGCACCAATTGCTCCATTTGTTTTCACCCTCTTTTTTTATTTCACAGCCGAAGCTGCAAGATGACAAAAAGTGAATTATTTGGCGAATGCTGCGAACGTCTCAAAGAAATTCTTGATGATAGCGATCACCGCTGCTGCGTCGAACTCTTTGAAGTAAAGGAGAATCTTCTGAACCATATCAAGGATCTGTGCCATTCTGTTCCACCTCCTTACATTTTTTTATCATTATATCAGCTTCATCCGGGATTGTCAAGCAAATTATTAATAATTTGTTAATTATCCGACAATGCACGGATCAATAGATGCTGTGTTCCTCACAAAGCATCTGAACACGGCGACGGATCTCATCCGCTTTCGCCTCGAAATCGGTCGCCGCCAGATAGATCAGCTCCGCAACGGTGACCATATTTTCTTCGGTGAACCCGCGGGAAGAAACCGCCGCGGTGCCGATGCGGATACCGCTGGTGACGGACACCTTTTCGGGGTCGTTGGGGATCGCGTTTTTGTTGACCGTGATATACACTTCATCCAGCCGCTTTTCCATCTCTTTGCCGGTCAGGCCGAACGGACGAAGATCGACAAGCATGAGATGATTGTCCGTGCCGCCGGAAACAAGGTCAAAGCCGCGCTTGAGCAGCTCGACCGACAGCGTGCGGCTGTTCTTGATGATCTGCTCCTGATAAGTCTTGAATTCCGGCCGGAGCGCTTCGGCAAAGCAAACCGCCTTGGCAGCGATCACGTGCATGAGCGGACCGCCCTGATTGCCCGGGAAAACGGCGCGGTCGATCGCCTTGGCAAACGGTTCCTTGCAAAGGATCATGCCGCCGCGCGGACCGCGCAGGGTTTTGTGCGTGGTGGTGGTGACGATATCGGCGTGGCGCATCGGCGACGGATGAAGCCCGGCCGCCACAAGCCCGGCGATGTGCGCCATATCGACCATAAACAAGGCGCCGACGTCGCGGGCAATGCGCCCGATGCGGTCAAAATCAATGATGCGCGGGTAAGCGGAGGCGCCCGCCACGATCATTTTGGGCTGATGCGTTTTGGCAAGACGCTCCAGCTCGTCATAATCCAGATAACCGTCCGGCGTAACGCCGTAAGGCACGAAGTTGTAAAGCTTGCCGCTGGCATTGACGCCGGAACCGTGGGTCAGATGACCGCCGCAGTCAAGGCTCATGCCAAGCACGGTGTCGCCCGGCTGAAGCAGCGCGGAATAAACCGCCAGATTCGCCTGCGACCCGGAATGAGGCTGCACGTTGACGTGCTCCGCGCCGAACAGCTCTTTGGCGCGGTCGATGGCGAGTCGCTCAACGATATCGACGCATTCGCAGCCGCCGTAATAGCGCTTGCCCGGGTAACCCTCGGCATATTTGTTCGTCAGCACGCTGCCCATGGCGGCGATCACAGCCGGCGAAACGATGTTTTCAGACGCGATCAATTCAATGTTTCTGCGCTGACGGTCCAATTCGAGCTGCATGGCGTCCGCCACAGCCGCGTCTGTCTGACGAATCAGACCGATCGAATCCAGTAAATTGTCCATGTTTCTCTACCCCCACCTTGTCGATCAGATATCAAGATTCTGAACGAATTTAGCATTCTTTTCAATAAACTCGCGCCGCGGTTCGACCTTGTCGCCCATCAGGATGGAGAAGGTGCGATCCGCCTCCATGGCGTCTTCCAGCGTCACGCGCAGGATCGTGCGGTTGGCCGGATCCATCGTGGTTTCACGAAGCTGGATCGGATCCATCTCGCCCAGACCTTTGTAGCGCTGAACGGCGCAGTTGCCGCCCATTTCGGCAATGTAACGGTCACGCTCTTCATCGGAAAACGCGTATTCCGTGCGCTTGCCCTTACTGATGCGGAACAGCGGCGGCTGCGCGATGTAGATGTAGCCGTTGTCGATGAGCGGCCGCATATAGCGGAAAAAGAAGGTCAGCAGCAGCGTGCAGATGTGCGCGCCGTCGACGTCGGCATCCGCCATAATGATGATTTTATGATAACGAAGCTTGGTAATATCAAAATCTTCGTCAATGCCCGTGCCCAGCGCGATCACGACGGGCGTGAGCTTTTCATTGCCGATGACCTTGTCGAGCCGCGCCTTTTCGACGTTGAGCATCTTACCCCAAAGAGGCAAAATCGCCTGATAGTTCTTATCCCGCCCTTCTTTGGCGGAGCCGCCGGCGGAATCACCCTCGACGATATAAAGCTCGGTGTTTTCGGGGTTGCGGTCGGTGCAGTCAGCCAGCTTGCCGGGCAGCGTGGTGGAATTGGAAAGCGCCGATTTGCGCACGCTTTCACGCGCCTTGCGCGCCGCTTCTCTGGCACGGGAGGCGTCGAACGCCTTCCCCAGCAGCGTTTTGGCCACCGTCGGGTTTTCTTCAAAATAAGTCATCAGCTTATCGTAAACGGTGGTGGCCACAAGCTTGGTCATTTCGGTGTTGCCGAGCTTGCCCTTGGTCTGACCTTCAAACTGCGCGTCGGTCAGCTTGACGCTGATGACGGCAACGATGCCCTCACGCACGTCGTCGCCGGAAAGGTTTTTGTCGCTCTCTTTGATGATGCCGTATTTGCGGCCGTAATCGTTGAACACGCGGGTCAGCGCGGTTTTGAACCCGGTTTCGTGCGTGCCGCCGTCGATCGTGTTGACGTTGTTGGCAAAGCTCAAAAGCGTCTCATTGTAGCCGTCGTTATACATCAGCGCGATCTCGGCGCTCTTGTCTTCGGTGACGGTGGAAAAATGAATGGGCGTGTTTTGGATCGGCGTTAAGCCGTGGCTCTCATTGATGTATTCGACGAACGAGCTCAGACCGCCCTCGTAACAGAACACCTGCTCGGTCACGGCTTCGGGGTCTCTGCGGTCGGTCAGGCTGATGGAAAGCCCCGCGTTGAGGAACGCGGATTCGCGCAGCCTGCGTTCGAGCACCTCACGGTCAAATTCCGTTGTTTCGGTGAAGATCTCATCATCCGGCTTGAAGCGGATGTAAGTGCCCGTCGCTTCGCTCTCGCCCACTTCTTCAAGGTCGGTGACGATGTTCCCGCGCTCAAACTGCTGGCGGTAGACCTTGCCGTTGCGGGAAACCTCGACCACGAACCATTCAGACAGAGCGTTGACAACGGAAGAACCGACGCCGTGAAGGCCGCCGGAAACCTTGTAGCCGCTGCCGCCGAATTTGCCGCCCGCGTGCAGCACGGTCAGCACGACCGTAACGGCGGGCAGGCCCATTTTTTCGTTGATATCAACGGGAATGCCGCGCCCGTTGTCGCGCACGCTGATGATGTTGCCGGGCTCGATCTCCACCTCAATGTGTGTGCAGAAGCCCGCCAGCGCTTCGTCAATGGAGTTATCGACGATTTCATAAACCAGATGATGCAGCCCGCGCGGACCGGTCGAACCGATATACATACCGGGACGCATGCGCACAGCCTCAAGGCCTTCGAGCACCTGGATCTGACCCGCGCCGTATTCCTCAGAACCGGCCGTGTCCATCACTTCGATATCTTCGTCCAATATTTCTTCAACAAAACCGTCGGTGTTGTTTGTCACCTGAATCTCATCCATCTGTCAGGCTCCTCCTTCTTCGACTGAAAATCTTGTCGGCAGACCCGCGTCAATGATGCGGGTTCGCTTGATAAGCGCCGAGCCCCAACCGGCTGCGTTTGAGCAGCGTGGCGGGAGAGATCGGCGAAACATACACAGTTGTGCCGCCTGCCTCGTTGCGGCAGACAACAAATGATTTGGGCAGCTCGTTGCTGACCG
>CAMJHI010000132.1 GCA_946405475.1 uncultured Clostridia bacterium | reverse complement strand
ATCGTGGAACATGAGGTGACGGCCGAACACGCCCGCGTCCTCGGCGTAAAAACAGAAAACCAACCGGACGCACAGCACGTTCAGGCTGTTTTGCGACGGGCAATTTTTCGGGGGGGGGGTAGCATATTGTTTAGCCAGCGCGTCGTACAGACGGCCCACGATCTCGCCGGCCTTGATGGAGATTTCTTCCTCGCGCTTCAGGTTCGCGTCGCCTGTGTCGACCAGAAACGCAAGCCGGTAGTATTCCTTCGGCAGGTTTTCCAGCAAAATGCTTTCCGGCTCGCCGTTGGGGTTTTCCATGTCGTAAACAAGAAATTCTGCGAAGTTGCAGGTCACGATCCAGCGCGGACGCTGTGAGTAAGGCAGCTCGGCGCTGTAGCGCTTGGCCTGCTGAAACGGGTTGAGCATGGAACCGTCAGATTGCTTGATGGGCTTGCGCAAATCCTTGCCGAGGCTCTTTTGCTCGATCATCACGTGGGTGGACGGGATCATCACGTCGATAAAGCTTGTGTTGTCAAGCTTGACCTGTTCTTCAAATTCCACAAAATGCGTCGGGTCTTCCACCTCGAACACCTTTTGCAGCAGTTCCAGCCAGAACGCCTGGCTTTGCCCTTTTTCGTAGCCCTTGCCCTGCCAGAACGCGGCAAACTCCTTGGCGGCTTTTTCGATCTCTTTCGCTTTCTTTGTCAGCGCCATATCGCACCCCCGGCCTTTGATAGCAGTATTTTACCACACCCGGGTTCCGATTTCAACCGCAAAGCGGCGTTTGTCCGTTCGGCGGGGAATGCGCTTGCAATCCTTGCGTCGGCGTAGTATAATATTCCCGTAAGCAAAATGGAAAGGGGAGTAAGGTTATGTTATTCAAATGGTTCAGCAGGATCGTGAGCTTCGTCCTGTTTCTTTGGTCTCTGCTCGGCATCCGCATCGGTCCCGTGATCGTTCCGACCCAGCCGGCCGAAATGATCCGTTACGACGCCAAAAACACCACGGCGATCGTTTCGCTGGAATCGAACCCGTCGACGGGCTACGGCTGGGAATATGACGTTTCCGATCCGCTCGTTGTCACGGTCGCGGGCGACCGCTTTATTGACGGAAACAGCGGCGGAATGGCCGGTGCGCCCGGCACGCGCGAGGTCTCTTTCAAGGGGCTGGCGGCCGGCACGGCGACGGTCACGTTCCGCTACCTGCGTTCGTGGGAGGGCGAGCCCGTGCGCACGGTCGTGCTTCAGCTCACCGTTGCGGCCGACAAAACGCTCACCGCTTCGCTCGTTTCCGACACGGCGGCGCAGGCGGCGTGATCCTTTTTGCACCCGAAAAAGAACCCGATCATCGGGTTCTTTTTTTGATCGCGGACGGTTCGCCCGGCGGCCCGCGCTTGACATCCGTCGAAAATGAGGTTATATTTATATATTAGAATGCTTTGTCGAAAACAAAGTCCTTCCGCAGGAGAACGATATGACCAAATCCATCCTCAACAAAATCGACGCCCTTTACACCAAGCTGTCGAAGGGGCACAAAAAAATCGCCGACTATATCATGGTCAACTATGACAAGGCGGCGTTCATGACGGCGGCGCGGCTGGGCGCGACCGTGGGCGTGAGCGAATCCACCGTGGTGCGCTTTGCCGCGGAGCTTGGCTTTTCGGGCTATCCGGCGCTGCAGAGCGACTTGCAGGAATTGATCCGCAGCAAGCTCACCAGCGTGCAGCGCATGCAGAGCGCCAGCGTGCGCATCGCGCAGGATGAGATCCTCGAAACCGTGCTCAATGCGGATTCCGCCATGATCAAGGCCACCCTTGACCAGACCTCCAAAGAAAACTTCAACCGGGCGGTCGCCGCCATCAACAAGGCGCGCAACATTTACATTCTGGGCGTTCGCTCCGCGGCGACGCTTGCCAACTTTTTGGCCTTTTATTTTCGGCCGGTCTATGATAACGTGGTGCTGGTGGACAGCGCGCGCGCCAGCGAGGTGTTTGAACAGATCTTCCGCATCGACGAGCGCGACATCTGCATCGCCATCAGCTTTCCGCGCTATTCCAACCAGACCATCAACGCTCTGCATTTCATCCACGACAAAGGGGCGACGGTCATTTCCATCACCGACAGCGAGCTTTCGCCCATCGCCCAGTTTGCCGACTGTCTGCTCATTGCCCGCAGCACCATGGCCTCGTTTGTCGATTCGCTCGTGGCGCCGCTGAGCCTGATCAACGCGCTGATCGTGGCGGCCACCTTCGACCGCCGCAGCGAGGTTTACGACAACCTCAACGAGCTGGAAAAAATATATGACGAATACAACATTTACGATAAGCAGGAGGCTGCCGGCGAAGATGAAACCTGACGTGCTCATTCTCGGCGCCGGCGCCGCCGGCATGATGGCGGCCGTGACCGCCGCGCAGGCCGGTCGGTCGGTCGAACTGCTTGAGCGGAACGATCGCCCCGGGCGAAAAATCGGCATCACTGGCAAGGGGCGCTGCAACGTGACCAACGCCTGCAGCCTGCTCAACGACCTGATCGCCGCCGTGCCCGTCAACGGGCGGTTTTTATACAGCGCCTTTTCCGGCTTTATGCCGCAGGATACGATGGACTTTTTTGAGGAAAACGGCGTGCCGCTCAAGATCGAACGCGGCAACCGCGTGTTCCCGGTGAGCGATAAAGCGCTGGATATCGTCGACGCGCTGCAAAACGCCTGCCGCCGCGGCGGGGTGAAATTTCGCAAGGGTCGGGCGGTCGCGCTGCTGTGTGACGGCGTGCGCGTGACCGGCGTCAGAACCGAAGCGGGCGACGTGCTCGAGGCCGAGAACTATCTGATCGCTACCGGCGGCAAATCCTACCCGCTCACCGGCTCTACGGGCGACGGCTACGCGCTGGCTAAGCAGGCGGGGCACACCGTGATTGACCCCAAGCCGTCCCTGGTGCCGCTGGAAGCGCACGAGGGCTTTTGCAGCGAACTGCAGGGGCTTTCGCTGCGCAACGTCACATTGCGGGCGGAGGATACGCAGACGCACCGCACCGTGTTTGAAGAAATGGGCGAAATGCTCTTCACGCATTTCGGCGTGTCCGGGCCGCTGGTGCTCAGCGCCAGCTCCCACATGCGCGAGATGAGCCCGGAGCGCTACGTGCTGCACATCGACCTGAAGCCCGCGCTGACTTATGAACAGCTCGATAAGCGCATCGTGCGCGACTTTACCGAGAACGCCAAAAAAGATTATATCAATTCGCTGGGGCTGCTCCTGCCGCGCAAGCTCATCCCCGTGGTCGCGCGGCGTTCGGGCATCAAGCCGAGCGAAAAAACCAACCAGATCACCCGCGAACAGCGCGCCGGGCTGGTGGAGCTGCTCAAGGATTTCACCGTCACCGTCACGGGCTTTCGCCCCATCGAAGAGGCCATCGTCACCTCCGGCGGCGTGAAGGTCAGCGAGGTCGACCCGAAAACCATGCGGTCGAAGCTGATCGAAAACCTGTTTTTTGCGGGTGAGGTGCTGGACGTGGACGCCTATACGGGCGGGTTCAATCTGCAAATCGCGTTTGCCACCGGCCATGCCGCCGGACAAAATATGTGAGTGAATGAGGAAGTTTTTATGATCAACATTGCCATTGACGGACCGGCGGGAGCCGGTAAAAGCACCATCGCCCGCATGCTTGCGGCCGATTTGGGTTATCTTTACGTCGATACGGGCGCGCTTTACCGCGCCATCGGCGTGAACGCCATGCGCCGCGGCGCCGACACCAAAAACGCCGAACAGGTCGCGGAAACGCTGCCCTCGGCCGACGTCAGCATGCGCTTTGTCGACGGTGAACAGCGGGTTTTCCTCGGCGAAGAAGACGTGTCGTTGGCCATCCGCACGCCCGAAGCCTCCATGGCGGCGTCGAACGTGTCGGCCATTCCGGCGGTGCGCGACTTTTTGCTCGATCTGCAGCGCAGCATTGCCGCGCAGAACAACTGCATCATGGACGGGCGCGACATCGGCACGGTCATTCTGCCCGACGCGCAGATCAAAATCTTTTTGACGGCCGCGGTCGAGGTGCGCGCGAAGCGCCGCTATGACGAGCTGCTCGGGAAAGGGATGCAGGCGGAATATGCCGACGTGCTAGCCGAAATGATCCAGCGCGACGAGCAGGATATGAACCGCGCCATCGCGCCGCTCAAGCAGGCGGAGGACGCCGTGCTCGTCGACACGTCCGAGCTGGATCTGGAGCAGTCGATCGACGCCATCAAACGAATCGTAGAGGAAAAAGTATCATGAATTTTGATTATAACAACACAGAAGACCGTAAGCTTTACAACGTCATGTCTCACGTCGGCTCCGGCTTGTCGCACATTCTTTACTCCGTCAAAGTGGTGGGCGAAGAGAACATCCCGAAGGACGAGCCGTTCATCCTCGTGAGCAACCACATCCATTTTGTCGACCCCGTTCTGCTCATGGTCAAAGCGCGCCGCAGCGTGCATTTTATGGGCAAAAAAGAGGCGTTTCAGAACAAGTTTGCCGCCTGGTTCCTGACCAACACCAACACCTTCCCCGTCGCGCGCGGGCAGGGCGACAAGGCGGCGATCGAATACGCCGTCAAGCTCATCCGGGACGGCCGCGTCATCGGTATTTTCCCCGAGGGCACGCGCTCCAAAGACCTCAAGCCGCACGCGGCCAAGGGCGGCGTCGCGCTCATCGCGCGCGAAACCAAAGCCAACGTGCTGCCGGCTAGCATTTACTGCGAACAGGCCAAGGGCTTGCGCCGCAGGATCACGATCCGTTTCGGCAAGCTCATCCCGTTTGAAGAGCTCGACATTCCCGAGGAAGCCAGCGCCCGCGAGCTGCGCGAGGCGGCGGAGCGGATCATGCAGCACGTCGTCGCGCTGTGGGAGGAAGGACATTGCGAATAATTCTTGCCAAAACCGCCGGGTTCTGCTTTGGGGTGAACCGCGCGGTCAATCTGGTCTATTCCATGCTCGACGAACACAAAAAGGTCTGCACGCTCGGGCCGCTCATCCATAACCCGCAGGTGATCGCCGACCTTGAAAAGCGCGGCGGGCGCATCATCGACGAGCCTTCTCAGGCGCGGGCGGATGAAACGCTGGTCATCCGCACCCACGGCGTTGCGGAGGCGGTGGAGCAGCAGATCCGCACGTTGGGGCTGACCTGCTGCGACGCGACCTGCCCGTTCGTCAAAAAGATCCACCGCATCGTGTCCGAAAAGCCGACCCCGGGCTCGGTCGTGCTCATCGCCGGCAACGCCGAGCACCCCGAGGTGCAGGGCATCATCGGGCACTGCCGGGAGGAATGTCTGGCGTTCAACAGCGCCGCTCAACTGGATGAATTGACGAAAAACCGTCCGGATTTCGCAAAAAAAGAAATATTCGTGGTCGCTCAGACCACTTTCAACACGGAAGAATGGAAAATTTGTTCAGAAAAAATTCAAAAAGACTATACAAACGCAATTATTTTTGATACAATATGCAGTGCAACTCAGGAAAGGCAGCGCGAAGCGCAGGCTCTTTCCCGACAGTGCGACGCGATGGTGATCGTCGGCGGGCGCACGAGTTCCAACACCGCCAAGCTGCAAAAGGTGTGTCAGGGCAACTGCCCGACCTACCTGGTCGAAACGGCCGAAGAGCTCAGGCAGATCGATTGGAGCGGTTGCCATGTCATCGGCGTTACTGCAGGGGCATCCACCCCTGCCGGTATAATAAAGGAGGTACTGCAAACCATGTCTGAAAATGTAAACGAAACCCAAGCACAGTCTGAGATTGACGCTCTTCAGGCTGAAATTGAGCAGGCTCAGGCCGCTCAGGAGGCAGTTGGTCAGGAAGCATCTGCGGATGCGAAAGCTGCTGTTGAGGAGGCTCCCAAGAAGTCATTCGAGGAAATGACCTTCCAGGAAGCACTTGAAGAATCCTTGAAAAGCATGAGCACCGACCAAAAGGTTCGTGGTATCGTTGTCAGCCTTTCACCCAGTGAGATTCAAGTGGATATCGGCCGCAAGCAAACCGGCTATGTTCCTCAGTCCGAATACAGCAACGATCCGACTGCTGATCCGACCAAGGATCTCAAGATCGGCGATGAGATCGATCTGATCATCATGAAGACCAACGATGCCGAAGGCACCATGATGCTTTCCAAGCGCCGCTTCGACGCGATCAAGTCGTGGGACGATATCTGCGAAGCCAAAGAGAGCGGCGAAGTGCTCGAGGGCGTTGTCTGCGAGGTCATCCCGAACGGCGGCGTTCTGGTGTCCTACAAGGGCTCCCGCGTCTTCATCCCCGGTTCTCACACCGGCCTTTCCAAAGACGAACCGCTTGACACCCTGCTCAAGCAGCAGGTCAAGTTCAAGATCATCGACATCAACAAGCAGCGCAGACGCGCTGTCGGCTCCATCCGCCTTGTCCTTCGCGAGGCGCGCAGAGAGCAGACCAAGGCGTTCTGGGAAAACGCGGCCGAGGGTCAGACCTACACCGGCACCGTTAAATCCCTCACCAGCTACGGCGCGTTCGTCGACATCGGCGGCGTGGACGGCATGATCCACATTTCCGAGCTGTCCTGGAAGCGCAT
>CAMJHI010000131.1 GCA_946405475.1 uncultured Clostridia bacterium | reverse complement strand
TATCATAGCCGCCCTCTGTGCGCGCAGCCGTAACGAAGCAGCAGCCGTCCTTCGGTTCGCTGACGCGGAAGTCGTAACCGTAACCTTCAAGGAGCGTTTTGCCGTTCGTCGCGTCGACCAGATCATAACGGTTGTCACCGTCAGAAACCTTGATCAGCAGGTTTGTTAACGTACTTGCACTGTAAGACGTAATGGAATAGTCTTTCTTTTCGAAGTTGTAGAAAACATAAGCTCCATCATCGTTCTTTTGCCAGGACAAGCCCTGATACTTATCGACACCGATGCTTTTGCTTTCCTTCGTTTCCAGCAGCACCTCGCCGCTGCCGTTGATGAAGGTGTATTCGTCACCTTTGGACTCCAGAACGTACAGATCCTTTGACAATTGGTCTAAATTGGCGCTTTTGTAAACCCCGTTCAGAACCGGCTTGCCGTCGAACCAATAGCACTGGTAGGAGGAGTCATCGTAGATGGTCAGCATTTTGCCGACCACGTCCATTCTGCCGTTGAACTCTGCCGACATCACCTTACCCGTTCTGTCCAGCAGGAAATAAGAAGCGGCGCCGTTCACCGTTTTTTTGGCGCGGTAATACCCGGCCTGGTAATCGTCGATCTGATACTGGTTGGGGTTGTAGGTGAACAGAACCTCATTATCAGCACTGTAAACGGTGTCCGTTTCCGTGGTGGAAAGGAGGTAAGAGCCATCGGAAAACGATTTGTTGTTTGTACCGTAAGAATCGTAATAATGGATCTCGTTGATATCGACGATTTTGCCTGTTTTCAGATCGAATACCTGCGTTTCGAAGAGGTATTTCGTTCCGCCCTCAAAACGGCCGGCTTTGTAGGTGCCTTTGCCGATCGTTTTTTCTTTCGTGCCTTCTTCTGCTTTGGCCGTCGCCACATAAGCCGTCAGGTAGCGGTCGTTCAGCTTTTCAAAGGCAGCATATTTGCAATCCGATTCCTTGCCGGTTTCGGGGTCAAAAACCCCGAAGACATTGACGCTGCTGACCGTGTCATTGTTTTTATAAGATTCGTAATCGTCCGAAATGACATACAATCCGTCGTCCATATTGACGTAACCGTAAACCGCGCCGGTATCCGTACCGCTGTATAAGCGGATACCGTATTGCTTGTTTTCACTGTAAACAAAAGAGGCAGCGTGAACGTCTTCTATGTGTTTTTCAAAGGAAAACAGCTTTTTCGCCGTCAGATTGGTTACGACTGCGTTTTGAGCAACAGCCGTATCCGCTTTTTTGCCGCCGGATTTGCTTTTGTTCGCAAGACCGCACGAGGTGAACAAGGTCAGCACCAGCGCAAGCGCCACAATTGCTTTGAACCCGTTTGCTTTCTTCATGTGATTACCCGCTTTCTTCTTAATATGTATAAAAGTCAACCATTGTTGATCGGTTGCAGATGAAACGAACCATTCGTCCAGACGCCCGAAAAGGCGATTTTTCACTGGTTCTTTTTGCGCAGCGTAGCAGCAATCAGCTCCAATAGCTGCACATCTTCAAAAGGCAGATCGCTGACATCCATCATCGTTTTTGACTCACGCCCTAACAAAAAGTCTGTCGTGACGTGAAAGGCTTCTGCGATTTTCATCAGTACGTCCGGAGAAGGTACGCGCTCGGAAAGCTCATAATAACTGATCACAGACGGCGTAACGTCCAACCGTTCAGCGAGCTGTCTTTGCGACAAGCCGTCGCGTTTGCGCAATTCTCTCAGCACCGTGCTAAAGCTGCTCATTTCAACACCTCTTGCAATAGTTTAACAAATATAGCTATGTTTCGGGTCAACGAATTGTATGAGAATAGTCAATTGTTCTGTTTTTTTGTATTTTTTCTAACGTCGTTCGATTGTTTTTGTATATCCCACTATCAATAAAGATACCGAAAGCACGCAAAAGGTTCAAAATTGCAAAAAAAAACGGATTTCCGAACAGGAAATCCGTTTTTTGATGTTGAATCAGAAGAAAAGCTCCAAAACATTGTCCGGCAGCCAGGCGTCGCTTTGCTTGACGAGCTTTCTGCGCTGAAAGCCGAATTTATAAAAGCAAACCGTCACGTGAGCCTGCGCGATCAGATGACCGGCGCTGTCACGAACCGCGGCGGTCACGACCGCCTTGCGCGCACCGAACCAGCCTTTGTTGGTCACGTTGCCGTTTTCATCCACGACAACCCGTTTGTTGTCGGACGACCACTCGATCCTGACTTTTTCCGTGGTGGAAACGCTGCAGCGGAACGACACGCTTTCGCGGTTATACAGCCGGAACAGCCGCACCCGCTTGTCGTAGTGCACCACGGGCGAACCGTCGAGCGTGATCTGCGCGCCGACCAAAGCCGTTGACGTGACACGCACCGTGAACCGGTCGCTCTTCGTCGTGCCGTTGAAGGTGTAATAGACCGTGACCGTTTTTTCCCCGACGGAAGAAGTGTCCACGGCGGAGCAGTCGTAATCGGTGACGACCCGCTGCGTTCCGTCGCTGAAAAACGCCGTGACTTCGAGCCCGTCGCGCACGAACGCTTCACCGACAGCCAGCTGCGTTTTGCGCGGCAGCGACGTGACCTCAATGTGGTCCAGCACGGTTTCCACCTCGACCACCGCGTATTCGCTGAAATGGTCGGCCGGGAAGACGATGTAATTGCCGTCGAGCGAAGAGGTCATGCGCACCAGCGGATCGACCGGATCCTCCGTCACGTGATACACGCGGCACTTGGCCGGATCGACGCCTTCGCTCAGCCGAACCTTGACCTCGACCGTTCCGTTCGGCTGCACGATCCGGCTTTGCCGCAGCAGCGTGATGTCGTAATACCGCACGCTTCTGATGTGGCCGCCCACCGCAAAATCCGCAATTTCATAAACCGACGGGTCGATCTCATCCACCGCGAGCAGCGTGTCCGGGTGGATCTCTTTGGCCGTCGCGCTGACAAGAACGCCGTGCGGCTCGTTGCGCAGCACCACGCTGCACCAGGTCAACCCGTTGACAGCCAGATCGATCCGGTCGGCGTAAGCGTCGACCTGTTCCTGCTGCGTGATATTTAGCTGATAATCGACCGCGTTGACCGCTTCATCCAGCGCGGCCAGGGAGGCTGCGCTGTACAGCGCCCGTTCCACGGCCTGTGCCGCCTGCACGGCTTCGTTGACACGGCTGTAATCCGCCGGGCGATAAGCGGCGTTTCGGATCGCACCGGCAATGGCCTGTGCAAAGGCGTCGACCTCGTTTTGCCGCACGATCGGCAGCGACCGATCCACCGCGGCAACGGCGTCGTCGAGCGCCTGCAAGGACGCTTGCGTATACAGGTTCCGATCCAGCGCCTGTGCTGCCCGGAGCTGCGCGTCGACCGCCGTGTAATCGGCCGGCTTGTACTGCAAACCGGCGATCGCATTTTGAATGGCCGCCACCCAGGCGTCCACCGTTGTCTGCGTCGTTTGCGCACCGAGCGAAACCGCCGACACGGCCTCGTCCAGCACAGCCAGCGAGGCCTCGGTGTAAAGCGAACGATCAACAGCCTGCGCCGCTGTCAGCTGTTCGTTGAGCGCGGCGGTGTTCAGCACCGTTTCATCCAGCAGTTCAAACGGGTAATCGTTTTCCAGCGCGAAGGTGTGCGCGTAAGAACCGCGGAAGCACTGGATCGTCGGTTTGACCTCGGCTTCGTTGTCGTCCCGAATGAACTTTCGCTCGATCTTCCGCACGGACGGCGGGATCATGATCGACTTCATTTGGTTCATATGATTGACGAAAAAGGTCTGTGCGCGCAGCGTCTCACAGTTGTCGGCCAGCTGAATGTGCTGCAGGTAACTGGGAGCATTGCTGTCATGCACAATAAAGGGCGGCAGCTCCGTCAGCAGGGCCTGATCTTCAAAAATGACCTGCTTCGTCTGTTTGCCTAACGAAAAGGCATATCTCTGCGCCCAGCGCAGCGAAGCCGGAACAGTCAGTGCTTCCGCGGAAAGATTATTGATCGCGTAAGAATAAAGATACTGAACGTGTGAAAGATCCGGCGTCTTCAGATTGCTGCAGTTTGAGATGCCGTTCCATTGAATGCAGATCAGCGAATCCGGCAGGACCAGCTCCGATAAGAGTTGTTTCTGATAAAAAGCGCAGGCGGCAATGCCGGTCGTCCCCTCTCTCAGCACGATCTCCTGCCCGACCTGCATTGAACCGTTGAAGCAGTAGGCCACCTGACCGGCGTAGATCACGCCCTGCACGGTCTGCCGCTGATTCTGCAGCCACGTCGTGCCATCAAAGGCGCCCCGATCTGCGCGGTTGCCTCCGATGGAAAAAATGCTGTCGGGAATGGCCAGATCGACCAGATTCACCTGATCCTGAAACTTCGCCTGGATCACGCGCGTGCCCTCTCTGACGCGCAGCGTGGTGTTTTCGGGCATCGTGCCCTTATAGTCAAACAGCAGGTCGCCGAGGTAAACGCAGCCGTCCGGCTGATTCTGATACCATCGGCTGGTGGCGGCGGTGCCGCCGGAACGAAAAGCGTTTTCGTTGACGCTGAGCAGACCGCAGCCGTTCGGGAAGGTGATGCTCCGCAGAACGCTTGTGTTGCCGAACACCTGCTGATCGATCTCACGCAGTGAGGCGGGCAGACTGACCGATTGCAGCTTGGAACAGGAATAAAACGCTTTCGCGCCGATGGTCTGCACGCCTTCGCCGATCACGGCGGTTTTGAGGAGCGAGCAGTAAGCGAACGCAGACATGCCGATATACGTTACGCCCTCATCCACGATCAGCGTTTCGATCGAGGAGGCATAGCTTCTCCAGGGTGCGACGCCGCTGCCGGAACTGCTGTAATCGTTCATTCGGCCGGTGCCGGCAATGGTCAGCGTTTTGGCGTCCGTATCCAGCGACCACGTCAGGTCTTCGCCGCAGGTGAAGTCGATCTCCTCCGCCGCGGCTTCCAAAGAACCGACGGAAATCGGGAACGCCAGCAAAAGCGCCAGGCAAAAACAAAGCAATCGTTTCATGTCAGAGACCCTCCGCAAGTTGATAAGAAATGCCGTTGGAAACGGCGTAAGTATGGGCGGCCGACCCCTCCGCGCACCGTATGGTCACGTTGTCGCAGCCATCAAACACACCGTCGCCGATCGAACTGACCGAAGACGGGATCGTGACCTGCCTGAGCGAGCGGCAGGATGAAAAGGCGTCGTCGCCGATCGTCTGCGTGCCGCTCGGCACGGTGACGCCCGTCAGCGACGTGCAGCCGTCAAACGCGCCGATGCCGATAGAAACCAGCGAGGAGGGCAGCGAAACGGTTTGCAGGGCGGTGCAGTCCGAAAAAGCCTGCTGCCCGATCTGCTTCACGGTGTTCGGCAGCTGCACGGAACGAACGGTCTGATTATCGGAAAAAGCGCCGGAACCGATCGCCGTCACGGTCTGACCGTCGACGCTCGACGGGATCGTCACGCTGCTCTCGCTGCCGGAATAGCTTCGCACCACGCCGCCGGTGATCTGGTAAGACGCGGGCGCGGCGGTCGTTGCCTGCGTTTTTGGCTGCGTGGCCGGCGCGCGCGTTGTGGGAGCCGACGTCGTCGGCCGCGTTGTCGGAACGGTCGTGGCGGGCGCCGTGGTTGGTGCTGCCGTCTGACCGGAAGCACGTTCGGTGGTGCTCTTCGCTGTGCTCGACGGCGGCCGGGCCGTTGTCGCAGCCGCGCCGGTCGAGACTGACGGCGCCGCCGCAGTCGTTTGCCGGGCATTTGCGGAAGTCAAAGCGGTGAGCGCCTGATTCAGCGTTGTTGCCGCGTCGGGTTGACCGCTTTCCGTTTCAAGCTGAGTAATGCTTTTCGGCTCACGTTCTGCAAAAGCGGCGGTGGGTGCGGCCGATTCGGACGGATGCGCCCTTCTGTGCACAACGGCCTGACGCGCCGTCAGACCGCCGCCGACCGCCGTGACAGCCGTCAACGTAATGACGGCGGCCTTGACCACGGTTGACGCCGCAGCGCCGGATGCAGCGGCCGCGCCGCCGAGCCCGGCGGAAAGCGCCGTGCCCGCCCCGGCTGAGGCGGCCCCCTGCGAAGCCAGCGACGACCATACGCTTTTGCGCAGCGCCAGCGACGCCGCTTTCGTTTCGCCCTGTCGGAAAAACGAGCGAAGCACAACGATCGGCGGCACGCCGACAAAGGCGCGATCCTGCCTGGAAAGCTTTTTCAATTCTTTTTCAAGTTTTTTGCGTGCGTGATACAAACGGCTTTTGACCGTTCCCTGCGGCACGCCGAGCTGTTCGGCAATTTCGGCCAGCGACATGCCCTCATAATAAAACAGCACGGCGCACATTCGCTGGTCATCAGGCAAGCCGTCCATGATCGATTGAACAGCCTCATACCGTTCGTGCTGCTCAAGCAGATCAGTCCACCCACCCTGTTCATCGACGTCGGCAGCGGCTTCCCGGCTGCGCGCAAGTAGATCGACAAGCTTTTTGTTGGTTCTCAGGCATTTCTGACATTCATGCACCACAATGGTACGCAGCCAACCAATAAAATTATCCGGATCCCGCAAAGCAGACAGCGATCTCGCCACCTGCAGATAGGACGTTTGCAAA
>CAMJHI010000130.1 GCA_946405475.1 uncultured Clostridia bacterium | reverse complement strand
TGCCAGAAGGAAATGAAGAAGGCCGTCGAGTGCGGTTACTGGAACATGTTCCGCTACAACCCGGCGCTCAAGGCGCAGGGCAAGAACCCCTTCACCATCGACTCCAAGCCCGCCACCGGCAGCTACCGCGACTTCATCCTCGGCGAAGCTCGTTACTCTTCGCTCACCCGTTCCTTCCCGGAACGCGCGGAAGAGCTCTTCACGCTGGCTGAAAAGACCGCGATGGATCGTTACGATCACCTGCTTCGGCTTCAGGATCTCTATGCGCCCAAGGCTGACTGAGTCTTGACCGCATTTGATAAAACAAATTTATAAAGGAGGACACAAACATGGCATACGTTATTTCCGATGAATGCATCTCCTGTGGTGCTTGCGCAGCAGATTGCCCCGTAGGCGCGATCTCCGAAGGCGACGGCAAATTCGTGATTGACGCGGACACCTGCATCGACTGCGGTTCCTGCGAATCCACTTGCCCTGTCGGCGCTCCCAAGGCTGAATAATTCACACAAGAACAGAAAAGCCCTTTACGGGCGGAATCGGGCAGACAGTGAAAGCTGTCTGCCTTGTTCTTTGCAGCGTGTTGTTTTTTTGAAGTTTCCAAAGGCTTGCGGTTTCCAAAGGCGGCGCCTTTGGTCACCCATCGTCGGGGGTTCCCCGGTGTTCAGAAAGAATCCTGTGATTCTCCGTGAGGGGCATTTTCTTTCCTGATCGGATTCGACCACGCTTGCTTCTTGTGCTTTTATCAGACAAAACGAAAACAGGCAGTGCCCGAAAGCACTGCCTGCTTTTTTTGTTCAGTTATCAGTCGGCTTTGACGATCTCAGCGTCCGGCGCGTTCTTCTTCACGCTCTCAATGCCGTTGAGGCAGCCGGCCTTCGCCTTGTAGCCTTCGGAAACGGCAATGATCTCGCCGTTGCGTGCCTTCAGGCGGAAGCGGTATTCGCCCGCTTTGTCAAGATACATTTCAAACTTGGGGTGCTTGACGGCAACGACTTCTTCGACGGTCTGGTCTTCAACGTCGCCTACGCAACAGTTTTTCACGCTCTGGATGCCGTTCATGCAGGCGGCTTCGGAGGCGTAAACCTCGGAGGTGGCGATGACTTCGCCGTTGCCCGCTTTCAGATCGAATTTTATGCCGGTGTTGGTCTGCTTGACTACAAATTTGCCCATAGTAACACACGTCCTTTCCAAAATCTGTTTGCATTCAGGAGATCCCTGTAAGACTAATTTACCACAATTTTTTTATGATGTCAACAATTCTTTGTTCAACATTACCATTGGAGCGTGTGCAGCTGCCCTTCGCACAGCAATTCAGGGTAATCCCACTGGCGCAGCACCTCGTAAACGCCGACCGCCACGGAATTGGACAGGTTCAGGCTGCGCGCCGCGGCGTCGTTGATCATCGGGATGCGCACGCAGCGGTCGGGATTGGCCTTGAGCAATTCCTCCGGCAGCCCTTTCGTTTCCTTGCCGAACACCAGATAGGCGTTGTTCGGATATGGTATATCGCTGTGGCGGTGCAGGGCCTTTGTCGTGAAATAAAAGAATTCGCCGCCCCGGTTCTTGTCAAAAAAATCGGCGGTGTTTTCATAATACGTGATGTCCAGCAGGTGCCAGTAATCCAGCCCGGCCCGCTTGAGCTTTTTGTCGTCCACCTTAAAGCCCATCGGCTCCACTAAATGCAGCTTTGCGCCGGTGGCGGCGCAGGTGCGCGCAATGTTGCCGGTATTCTGCGGGATTTCCGGTTCGATCAAAACGATATTCAGCCTCGGCTTCTCCACAATCATTCGTCTCCGTTCCGTGATCTGAAAATGAAAAGCGTTTTTCTCATTATACTACGAAACCGCGGAAAAACAAGCGAAAAGCCAAACTTTTCCAGCCGTTCCTCCCGGTATCTTTTCAGCGCCGCGGTACAGAATAACAGTATCAAAACAAAGGAGTGATCTCTGTGAAAAACGCAACGGTCAACATGATGAAGGGTATGGGCATCGGCATGGCGGTCGGCGGCGCGGCGGCGCTGTTCGGGTCATCGATGATGTCCTCCGGCATGAAAAAACAGACCCGAAAAAACGCCATGAAAGCCATGAAGGTTGTGGAAGGCTTCCTGGACGACGTGCACGATCGCCTCAAGTGATCCGCAGCGGCTTTCAGCCGCAACATAGGGAACAGATAAAAAACGGAGGATGAAATATGAAACGAACAGCAGTTGTGTTCGCACTTTTTCTGCTCGCTTCGCTGACCGCCTGTGGCCGGCAAGCGCCGGATATCACAGATACCTCAGTGACGCCTCTTGCGGGAAAACTTGCAAATCAAACCGTCGTCCAAACCGAGCCGACCGAGCGGAAAATGACAGAAAAAGTCGAATCTTCAACCGTTCCTTTTCAGCCGGAGGTGCTCACCGGAAAGGCAGATGACAAGGCAAACACCTTCACGGGTTACCGCCCACTGCCCGCCGTGACCTTTTCGGTCAGCGACCCGCACAACGAGCGAAAACTGCCGGAAACCGCGATAAATCACAGCTTTGGCGTGGCAAAGAATGAAAAGCCGCATCAAATCAGTGTCGATTCACAGGCCTTTTTCGATCAAAAAGGTTACAACGCCGTGACCTATGATAACAAGACTTCTGACAAGGTGTTATACCTTACATTTGACTGCGGCTACGAAAACGGGCTGACGGGTCGGATTTTGGATATTTTGAAGGAAAGAAACGTTCCGGCTGCATTTTTCTGTACGTTGGATCACATCCGATCAGCGCCGGAGCTGATCGCCCGCATGATCGCGGAAGGGCACATCATCGGCAATCATTCCGCCCGCCACCCGAATTTCACCAAGATTTCGCGCACCGAAATGGCGCAGGAAATCGAGACCTGCGACAACTTCCTGCGGGAACGTTTCGGCTATTCCGCACCCTATTTCCGCTTCCCGGAGGGTGCTTACAGCGAAAACGCGCTGGAGCTGGTGCAGTCGCTCGGCTATCAGAGTGTGTTCTGGTCGCTGGCTTATTCCGATTGGGACACCACGCATCAAAAAGGCAGGGAATACGCCTTTCAGACGATCACGCAGCGGCTGCACCCCGGCGCGATCATCCTGCTGCACGCCGTGTCGGCGGACAACGCGCAGGCGCTGGGCGACGTGATCGACTATGCCCGCAGGCAGGGTTATGAATTCCGCGCCCTGACACAGCTTGCATGAGTTTGCAAAAAACCATTGACGAATTGATTTTTCTAAAGTAAAATATATACCGTGCCGCATTTGTTTTTGCGGTGCGGATTTGTTTTATTTCGGGCGGCGCCGTCGGCGCAGGCGCCTGAATCGGAGGAATCGCCATGAAAAAACAAATGGTTTGTCTTGCATTGGCAACGGCTGTGCTCTCGACGGCTCTGGCCTCCTGCAGCGTCGGCGGCGGCGCGGACACAACGGAAGCTACGCAGCAATCCGTCATGTCTTACAGTGAAAAAGCGTCTTTTTATGACGCTCTTGTCGCCGGCGACAGCGACCCGATCCCGCTGACCACGGCGCTGAACAATGCCGTTTCCATTGAGGGTGACTTCAATCTGCTGGAGGAAGACGTTTACGAAAGAATCATTGAGATCGCCAATCAGACGTTTCCCATGATGGGCGACCGATACGGCTATTATCACATGCCGCACGTTACCATCATTCTGGATGCTTCGGCGGCCAGCTATACCGCTTGTTCCGCAGTTGGCAATACCGTGCTGCTCAACACCGACTGGTTCAATAATCACCCTGCGGAATGTGATATTCTCATTGAAGGCTTTGCGTCGATCTTTCTCAATTACGGTCAAGCAGACAAGGCGCCGGGCTGGCTGATCGATTCGATGAAAGCCTATATGCGCGATGAGTATGCGCTTTACCGTTCCGAGTCGTCGTTCAGTCTGCCCAGGCGGTATAACGGCAAATCTTACGAGAAGAGCCGGGAAACGGGCGCTGCTTTCCTGAAATGGATCAAGGAAACGCAAAAGGTTGACATCATGATCAGCCTGATTCGCCAGTTCCGCACGACGATGGGATATCAGGAGGAGGTCTGGCTCACCGCCACCGGCAAAACGCTTGATCAGCTCTGGCTGGAATACAAAAACGCATGAAAAACACGGTTTATGCCGCGCCGCTGCTCACCGGGCGGAGCGCGCTCAATACGGCTGAGCCGGTCGTGCTGACCGATTGCGGCTGGCCGGTCGGCAACAGCTTTTGCCCGCTCACGTCGTTTCGCTGCGGCGTGCTCAAAGGGCAGGGGCTTTTGGTGCGGCTGTTCACGCAGGAACCCGAGCCCCGCGCGATTTATACAGAACGCGACGATCCCGTCTGGACCGACAGCTGTCTGGAATTCTTCTTTCAAGCAAAGCGCGGCGGCGACTACGTCAACCTTGAAATGAACGCCAACGGCGCTTATCTTTCGGCTGTGGGCGCCGGGCGGGCGGACCGCCGTTTTCTGCGCTCCTTCACCGATTTAACCGTTTCGGTCACGCCGTTTCGTCAGCCGGATGGCTGGGGCGTTGAGGCGTTCGTGCCGTTTGCGCTGGCGTCGGCTTGCTTCGGCGAACCGTTTTCGCTTGCGGCGGGCGACGTGTTTTTTGCCAACGCCTACAAGTGCGCCGATGACGCGCCGCAGCCGCATTATCAGTCTCTTTTCCCGGTCCGCGTACCGCAGCCCGATTTTCACCGTCCCGAATGGTTCGGAACGATCCTTGTTACAGAAAACGGAGGAATCACCGATGATCGCCAACTTATTTGATCTTCACGAAATTCTCGAACAGTACGATTTCAAGGGTACTTATTACGATTTCAGCACCATCGACAACGGGCACATCAACAACACCTTTGTGCTCAATTTTGATGACGACGGCGTACAGAAACAATACATCCTGCAGCAGATCAACACCCACGTTTTCACCGATCCCGAGGCGCTCATGCGCAACTACGTCGGGGTCACGGAGTTTTTGCAGAAAAAAGTGGCGGAAGCGGGCGGCAACCCCAAGCGCGAATCGCTCAAGGTGTATTACACCAAAGACGGCAAGCCCTATTACACCGATAAGGGCGGGCGCACGTGGCGCGTGATCAATTACGTCATCAACACCGTCACCTACAACCTGCCCGACAACCCCGATATCTGCCGCAAAGCGGGCAAGGCCTTCGGCAAATTCCAGCAATTGCTGGCGGATTATCCGATCGACAGCCTGTGCGAGACCATTCCCAATTTCCATAACACCGTTTCGCGCTTTGCCGATTTTCAGGCGGCGGTCAAAAACAATCTGTCCGGCCGGGCCGACCGGGTGCAGCCCGAGATCGATTTCATCCTTTCCCGCCAAAAAGATTGCGGCGTGCTGCTTGACCTGCTCAACAAGGGCGAACTGCCCCTGCGCGTGACGCATAACGACACCAAGCTCAATAACGTTCTGTTCGACAAGAAAACGCAGGAGGGTATTTGCGTCATCGACCTTGACACCGTCATGCCCGGCCTTTCACTTTACGATTTCGGCGACAGCCTGCGTTTTGCGGGCAACACCGCCGCCGAAGACGAAAAAGACCTGAGCAAGGTGCATTTCAACATGGAGGTCTATCGCAGCTACACCGAAGGCTATTTGTCGACGGCGGGCAAGAGCCTGACGGAGCTGGAGATTTATTACCTGCCGTTTTCCTGCAAGCTCATGACGTTGGAATGCGGCATGCGTTTTCTGGGCGATTACCTCAACGGCGACGTATATTTCAAAACTGCTTACCCCGACCATAACCTCGTCCGCTGCCGCACGCAGCTGAAGCTGGTGGAGGAGATCGAGCAGAAATACACCGACATGATGACGGTCACGCAGGGCATTTACAACAACCTTTAAGAAGCGTTTGCGGAACAGGAAGTGTTCTTCTTGAATAAAAAGCTCATCATAATTTCATCGGTTGCTGCCGTGGCGCTGGCGCTGCTTGCGGTGCTGTTCTGCGCCCTGGTGCCGTGCGTTCACGGGCTCACGCCGTTTCAGGCGTCGAGCGCGAAGCAGTTTTTCAAAAACGATCCGTTTCATGCCGAAAAAACCGAAGAGCGCGCCGTGCTGTCGGTCGCGGCGGCAGTCGGCACCAACGGCTATGAGCGCAACACCTTTGTCGGCTCACGCATTCAGATGGAGCGAGAGCCGGATTATATCGAGCTGAATCTGGCCGTCAACGACGCGGGTACGCTGGTGCTGGCCGATTCTTATTTTGACGCGGGCGAAAAGTCCATTACGGCCGAGCGCGTGGCCAAAGCCCTGCTTCAATCCACGGGTCGCACGTCGCTGCTGGTCAATCTGGCGGAATACACCGATCTGAACGCGGCGGCGGCTCTGCTCATGGGCAGCGGGCGGTTCCAGAACGCCGTGATCCGCGGTGTGGATGAAAACACGCTGAGCTATGTGCGCGGCTTTTTCCCCTCGCATACGCTGCTGTGCGAATACTCGTCCGCCAACAAGCTCAGCCTCAGCGAGCTTCGTGCGCTGGGGGCCGACGGCGTTTATTGCTCCGCTTCCATGCTCAGCACGCACTTTGCCAGAAAAGTGCATGACGCCGGGCTGCTTTTGTGGGTGGATTGCGGCGACA
>CAMJHI010000129.1 GCA_946405475.1 uncultured Clostridia bacterium | reverse complement strand
AGATTGCGGATGCCGCCGAGGAAAATGGCGGGGATCAGGTTGCCGTTCATGCCGTAAGTATCAACGCAGCTGTGCTGATGCAGGGTGGAAATGTTGATCGACTTGATGTTGTTGGCGGCGGAAAAATCGGCCAGCATGCCGCGGATCTTCTGCACCTCGGAATTGGCCAGACCGAACGCGTCGAGGCTGGCAAAAACGGTGATGCCGCTGCCGTCGCTCATGGCAACGGTGCGCACCTTCTGATCGTCAAGTACGGCTGTAGCAAGCTTTTTCTCGCCCACTGCAAGGCTGCCGCCGACGTAACAATCGGTGGTCAGCTCGTCACCGGTCTGGAGCGAACGGCTGGCATAACCCACCGACCACTCGGCCTGAGCGGCGTCGGAACCGGTGAAGCCGTAAGAATTGACGGAAAAATCATGATCCTTCAGATACTGCTTTTCGCTGGGCCAGCTATAGGGTGTGGGAATCAGCGCGGCAATGCCGCCGGCCAGCCCCTGAATCGCTTTTTCACCGACGCGGTAGAGAACCTGCTCGGCCGGTTTGTACTCATCCGCCATCGCCGTAAAGGCGCCGCCGGTGAGCAAAAGAGAAACGCAAAGAAGAACGGCGATCAATCGTTTTGACATAATATTATCATCCTTTCCGGTTATTTAACGTCAAAATACAGGTAGAGCGGCGCGCTCTGCACGCCCCAGCAATCCTCCGCCACGATCGCGGCGCAGTAGCGGCCTGAAGACGACGGCTTATCCACGGTGAAATATGCCGTTTCGGGCGGGTTGGCGCGGTAGTTGTCGGCCAGCACTTTATCGGAATACACGATGTTGTTTTCCATATCAGCAACAACGATGCGGTACAGGAAAACTTCATCTTCCGCGTCACATTCGGCCTGCGGCACGATGAAGGCGTAGCCGCCCGCAATTCTTTTCATCGTCATTTCAGCGTCGGGCGCAAAGGTCGGCGGATTTTTCGCGGCGGCAGCGGCGCGCAGGTCATGCGAATACTTGTTCGGCTCATTTTTGTTGTCGATGAGATATTCCCGGATGAAAGCCCGGTCAGTCACGTCATAAACACGTACCAATACGCGATTATTTGCGTCGACTTCAATAAACAGCGCCTGCGCCATCTTGCGGCTGTCAGACGGATGGACCACCCGTTCATCATCAACGGTCAGCTCATAATAAGCCATGCCGCCGTCGTTGATCGCAGTAAACGCGCCCTGCCAGATGGAACGCGGGTCGTCGGCGGGATAATGCGAGTGGCCGGAAATGTGAATGGCCTGAGGATATTGACTGAGCACCTCGGTGAAATCGGTCATGCCCCAGCCGTCAAAATCGGAGCTGCCGAACACCGTGTTGCGAACGTGTTCATGCTGAAACACAAAAATCGGTTTGTCACCGCCGTCACGCGCGGCCTCAGCCAACTGATCGTTCAGCCACTGAACCTGTTCGTCGGTGTAGTGCCGGTCGGTGCCGGAATTGGAAACGCCGATAAAATGGAAGCCGTTGATCACTTCGTGATAATCGGTGGCAGCCTGACCGCTGACCGCTTTGAAGTAATCGAGCGCTTCACCGCCCATCGTGCCGGAATCGTGCGATCTGGCCACGATGCCGAGCAGCTTGGTGTCGCCCTTGAGGTTGGCCTGCGTAAAAGCGGCAAACGCCTGATACTGATCGGAGCGGCCGTTATCGGTCATATCGCCGTTGAAGGTGAACGCATCGATGCGGTCATAATCCTTGTCGCTCGCGGCGATTTTATAGGCGGATTTCATCAGCTTGGCGATGCGGTAACAGGCCTTGTCGCCGTAAGCGTCAACGTGCGTGTCGCTCGTGGCGACAAAGCGCATCACGGGCACGAAGTCATCTTCCACCGCTTTGGGGCTGCCGACGGCGGCGAAGCCGCTGAGAAACGCTGACAGCGGGATCAGAATGGACATGAGCACAGATAGAAAACTCATCGTATCACACCTTTCATATGCTGATACTAGTATAAAACAAAACGCGCGAAAAGTAAACAGGATTTCGGAAATAACCGCGGTTGAAAAAAGCCGCAAATATGGTATAATGCTGACAGAAAACAGAAAGGAGCGGCCTGATGACGCAGTTATTTGTGCTGCCGCTGGCAGAAGCGGCCCGCCTTGAAGCCGAGGCGCGGCGTTGGTTCCCCGCACGCGCGAAACGGGCCGACCGCATGAGAAAGCCCGATGACAGGCTTCGCTGCCTCGGCGCGGGCGTGCTGCTGCACGCGGCGCTGCAGCTTGAGGAAGAGCAGATCCAAACGACCGAACACGGCAAGCCGTTCGCGCCGCAGAAGAAGCTGCATTTCAATCTTTCGCACAGCGGCGAGTATATCGTTTTGGCGGTCGGAAGCGCCGAAGTCGGCGTTGACGTGCAGCAAATCGACGCGGTGCACGAGGGCGTGGCAAAGCGCTGCTTCACCGCAGAAGAGCTGACGTGGTACCGCGGTGATCGGGCACGTTTCTATACCGTCTGGACACTGAAGGAAAGCGTGAGCAAGGCGGTTGGGCTGGGGCTGGGGCTGCCGTTTGACAGCTTTTCCGTTCTGCCGCTCCTCACCGGGCAAAGCATTTCAGTCAATGACCGGCAGATCTTCGGGCAGACTTTGTCACTGCCGGGGCACGCGCTGGCTGTCTGCTCAACCGAACCGTTTGACAAAACGATCGAACCGGCATTTTTAACGGCCGAAACAATCAGAAATCAACCGAACAACTAAAAATCCCGAGTCAAAACGACTCGGGATTTTTTACAATTATTTCAGCGGCGTCAGCAGATGGGTCTGATAACTGTATTCCATAAACTGCGGGAATTCGGGGTTATCGAACACCGTCGCCTGCTCCGTGCAGGTGGTCAGCCACAGGATCAGGTCGCAGCTGTTGCCCTCATATTCATAATTGAAGTGCTCAAAGTGCTTGATGATCCAGGTACTTTCCGGGAACATGGCGGTGGAGGCGTCAACGATGCCGTCGCAAGACAGATGGTTGTGCCCGCAGTCGACCGCCTGCTTGTAATCACTGCCGAGCGTCGTGCCGTGCTTGGCAAAGGTAGCGAAGCCGGAGGTGTTGTAAGAATCGATGGTGCCGTCGCTCTGATTGTCGCTGTTTTCATAAACCGGCGCGCTCTGACGGCCATAGCACGAAACGATGGCAAGCTTCACGCCCTGCTGCTGGATGCCCTTGTAGATCTCCTCTACGCGGTTGCCGACCTCATTGAAATACCGGTCGGTGATGCGCGTGATCGCGTTCTCTTCGCCGTGATACAGGAACTGCTTGGCTTCCTGATATTTGGCGGCCGGAATCAGCTCAAGGATGCCCGGCATGCGCCCGAAGGAGCCGACAAAGGTTTCGGCAAAAATGCGTTCTCGTGTGCCGTCCACCATGGCGTCGGCAAAGCGGAACAGCGGCGCCATAAGGTGTGATTTGAGCAGAATACTGAACAGCTTGTTCAGCTTTTCTTCCTTCGCGGTGTCCTGATTGGAAAGTGCCTGCGCCAGAATGCGGTAAACGGCGTCCTCTTTGAAACGAACGCGGCCGCAGAACACGTCGCCCAGCAGCGAAAGGCCGGTGAATGCCGGAGAAACCAGCGTGACGTTTTCGAGCGAATCGCCGCCGAACTGCGCCAGATAGCAGTTGGTGACCACGCTGCCCATGCTCACGGAAACGAAGTCGACCTTGTCGCAGTTATGCTCGGTTTTGACCGATTCGACAAACTCGTTCAGCTCCTGCGCCACCTCATACAGATCGCGCCGCCAGTCATAAATGAACAGATACGTGTTTTCCGCGCCGAATTCATCGGCCAGACGCTGACCGAGATCGCGGCCCGCCTGATTGAGAAAGCTGTCGCTGTGATTATCGGCATAGGAACCGCTGCCGGTGTCGGTGACAACGTCATATAGCGTTTTGCCGAGCTCGGTCATGAGCACGGGCTCAAAGACCTCGTTGACCAGCGGCAGCGCCTTATCCATGAATTTTTCCCAGTTACGGGTAAACAGCACCTGAATGGTCGGCCAGATCAGCTTGGGGATCTTGGAAGTGATCGCGCTGGCCGGCGGCGCCCAGACGACGGCTTCTTCGCCGTTATCCTGTTTTTGCACCAGCGGCACCGCGTTCATGCCGGTGACCATGATCACAGGCGTGACCTGTTCCACCGCCAGACAAGGCAGCAGAAAGGAAAACGACAAAACAAGCGCCAGACAAAGTGACAGGATCCTTTTCGCGGTTTTCATACAGAACACCTTTCTTCTATTTTGTTTTGAGTTCCCACTCTTTGAAATTCTTTGCCTCGTTATACAAGGCAACGTAGCTTTCGTGACGGGAAGGCATGATCCTGCCCTCCTCCACTGCCTGACAGATCAGGCAGCCTTTATCGGCCACGTGGGTGCAGCTTGTGAAGCGGCAGCGGCCAAGGTAAGGCAAAAACTCGCGGAACGCAAACGGCAGATTCTCTTTGACGATGCGCTCCTCACCGTCCAGATCAATGGCAGCAAAGCCGGGCGTGTCGGCAATGTAGCCCTCCCCTACCCGGAACAGTTCGACCTGCCGCGTGGTGTGACGGCCGCGCCCGAGTTTTTCGCTGATTTCACCGGTCTCCAGCCGAAGCGCGGGGCAAAGTCTGTTGAGCAAAGTCGATTTGCCGACGCCGGAATTACCGCACAGCACGCAGATCTTACCGTTCATGGCGGCCTTCAATTCCGCAAGCCCTTCCTCATGAAGTGAGGAAACGGCAAAGGTTTCAAACCCGGAGCGGCGATAGATGTCAACCAAATCATCAGCCGCGGCCAGATCGGTTTTGGTGAAGACCATGGCGCAGTCAATGCCTTTATCCTGCGCGATGGCGGTGAATTTATCGAGCACAAACGTGCTCGGCGACGGCTCGCAGGTGGAAGCCAGAACGAACAGCTTATCCACGTTTGCCACCGGCGGGCGGTTGAGGTAGTTCTTGCGCGGATGGATCTCATCCAGCGAGCAGTAGCCCTCGTCGTTGATCGTAATGGTCACGGCGTCGCCGGCCAGAGGCGTGATCTTGTTCTTGCGGTGGATCCCCTTGGCCTTGCATTCATACACGGCGTCGCCTGCCTGCACATAATAGAACCCGCCGACGCCCTTGAGCAGTAAGCCTTCCGCCTGACTCATGAAAGAACTCCTTTGCCGACGATGAGCACGATCACCGTGTCGGTCGCGTAGCGTTTGAAGCGGTTCAGGCCGGTGATATCGGGCGTTTGTGAAATGACCTTGCCGATCTTTTTCGGGTCAAGGGTCGTTTCATATTCGACCGTTACATTGGAGAAGCCGAAGGAATTCAGCGTTTCCTTGGCCTTATCCTCCGTCAGCCCCTCCAGATTCGGGATCGTGGCGGATGCGCCGTAATAGAACGAATTCTTATACGCGTCGTCCACGGTCTTGACCTCACTGAGCGCCACGGGATCGGTGGTGAAGTTGATGGTACAGCTGTAAATATCCTTATTGTCGACCTTGACGATCAGCTTATCGGCCTTGCCGGAGCCGGAAACCTCCACGTGATAGGTTCCGCCGTTGAGCAAAACCTCTTCGGTCGCAAACGCGGCGGAATTCAGATAAGCTTTCAGCGTGCCGGTGTCGGAGCCCGTCACATAAGGCAGCTTCACGGCGATCGAGGTCGCTACGCTCGGCGCCTTGCCGGAGCTGACGATCAGATCGATGGTCTGCCCCGGATGGACCGGCTCGCCCTGCGCCGGGATCTGTTCCAGCACCGTGCCGGCCGCGGCCACGTCATCCCGCTGGGTAACGGAGCCGACAGAAAGCTCAACCGATTTGATCATTTCTCTGGCGTCGTTTTCAGAATAGCCGACCACGTCGGGCGCGAGCACCGCGTCTTTATCGGTGCGCGTTGCCACGATCAGAACGATCTTGGAGCCAAGCACCGCCTCCTGATCGCGTTCCGGCAGCGTTGTGATGACCGTGCCCTCTTCCGCGTTAGCGTCATACTGCATCTCATACGAGGTGGAAAAACCGGCTGCCTTGAGCTGCTCGGTCGCGTCCACGTATTTCTGACCGTAAACGTCGGGCACCAGAACCTTTTGCTGGTTTTGGTTGACCGTGAGCGTGATCACCTGCCCGACCTTGACGCGCGTGCCTTTTTCAGGATCCTGCTTGACGACAACGCCATAGGGCGAGGCGGAATCATATTCATAAACCGGGTTGATCTTGAAATTCTTGTACGCGTCGTTGCCGACGATCTCGGCTTCATAATTCTTATTGATAAAATTCGGCACCTCAAGCTTGCTCGACTTCATCACGTCGGTGAAGAAAAACAGATACGCCACGATGAGCACCGAAACGGCGGCCAGACCCGCCACGATGCCGGTGAGGATCGGAACGATCTTGTTGTTTCGGACAGACTCATCATCGTCGGTCACGGGAATGGGCCCGTTATCGTCATTGTCCGCAGGTACTTCTTTCGGCACCAGAGGCGTTTCGCTGTTCATGGTGCGGTCGATATACTTGGTCGGCTCGTTATCGACAAAATAAGAATAATCGAAGCGAATGGACGGGTTGCGCTTGAATTCATCCAGATCCAGCAAAAACTCCGCGGCGGACTGGTACCGG
>CAMJHI010000128.1 GCA_946405475.1 uncultured Clostridia bacterium | reverse complement strand
CGCATTCTGTCGCTTGAAATCGCCCGCCGCTCCATCGATTCCCGCAAAAAAGACGAGATCTGCTTTGTCTACCACGTGAACGTCACCGTGGACGGCGATGAACAGGAATTCATCGCCCGCGCAAAACCCGGCAAAGCGGAGCTTTACACGCCGTTTACCTACGCGCTGCCGCCGTGCAGGCGCGTCAGTTCCCTGCGCCCCGTGGTGGTCGGGTTCGGCCCCGCCGGTTTGTTTGCCGCGCAGACGCTGGCCATGGCCGGGCTGCGCCCCATCGTGCTCGAACGCGGCGACTGTGTGGAAGAGCGCACCAAAAAAGTGCGCGCTTTCTGGGAAACGGGCGCGCTGGATGAACAGAGCAACGTACAGTTCGGCGAAGGCGGCGCGGGCACGTTTTCCGACGGCAAGCTGACCACCGGCATCAAGGACACCCTTTGCCGCCGCATTTTTCTGGAATTCGTGCGGCACGGCGCGCCGGAGGAAATTCTCTGGTCAGCCACGCCCCACATCGGCACCGACCGTCTGGGCGGCGTGGTGCGCTCGATGCGCCAGGAGATCATCGCGCTGGGCGGCGAGGTGAAATTCAACAGCCGCCTGACCGGGCTGATCGTGGTCAACGGCGTCATCTACGGCGTTTGTTATCAGGACAAAACCGGCGCGGAACACGAGCTGGAAACCGACACGCTGCTGCTGTGCATCGGCCATTCGGCGCGCGACACGGTGCAGATGCTGCATGAAAAAGGCGTGAAAATGACGCAAAAGCCCTTTTCCGTCGGCGCAAGGATCGAGCACCCGCGCACATGGATCGACCGCGCGCAGTTCGGCGCGGCCGCAGGCGACCCAAGGCTGGGCGCCGCCGTTTACAAGCTTTCCTGCCATCCGGAGCACGGGCGCGGCGCTTACACGTTCTGCATGTGCCCGGGCGGCACGGTGGTGGCCGCCGCGAGCGAACAGGGCGGCGTGGTGGTCAACGGCATGAGCGAATACGCCCGCGACGCGCAAAATTCCAACGCCGCGCTGCTCGTCGGCATTGCGCCGGAGGATTTCGGTTCCGACCATCCGCTCGCCGGCGTCGAGCTGCAGCGCCGCATCGAGCGAGCCGCGTTTGAACAGGGCGGCCGGGATTATCAGGCCCCCTGCCAACTGGTCGGCGATTTTTTGCAGAACGTGCCGTCGACCGCGCTGGGCGACGTGCAGCCGAGCTACCCGCTGGGCGTTGCGCCCGGCGACATCCGCCGCTGCCTGCCGCAAAAGGTGACCGACGTGATGGCGGACGCGATCGTGAAAATGGATCGGCAGTTGAACGGCTTCGCCAAGCCAGACGCCGTGCTGACCGCGCCCGAAACGCGCTCGTCCTCGCCCGTTCGCATCGTGCGCGATGAATATTTTCAGTGCAGCATCGGGGGCGTTTACCCCTGCGGCGAGGGCGCCGGCTATGCGGGCGGCATCGTTTCCGCCGGGGTGGACGGCATCCGCTGCGCCGAAGCGGTGCTGAAGGATGAAGTTCCTTACGAAACCGAATAAACCGAAAACGGGAGCTGTGCAGCAACTGCACAACTCCCGTCATTTTTTCGATCGACAGCCTTCCGACCGCCGTATCTGGGATCCTGTCACGCCGGGCTGCGTTATTCAACACCGTTGTGAGAAATGGATTCCGTATAGGTTTCCGCGATCGCTTCAAGCTTCAAAGCAAGGAACAGCTTGTGGAACAAACCCTTTTCCTTGACGATCCTGCGCAGAAGCTCACGTTCTTCCTGATAGAGAATATCCGAAAACATACTCATCACTCCTTGTTTCATTTTTCCTTCTCTTTGTGCCCCATTGTAGCACGTTTTGGCCGTTTGTCAAGGCAGATTGCACAAACGCAAATATCTTTGATTGTGCAATCTGCACAAGTGAAAATGGTGAAAAACCGGCAAATCGTGGATAGATTCCCTGCACAATCGCGCCGCTTTTTGTGGAACCTGCCAAAGAATCGCCGCATGCGGCCGCCTTCTTCCTGTTTTCGACGATCCTTTCCGGAAAACCGGTGAAAAAACTTTGTGCCCTTTTTTCGCTCGTTTCGTGTATAATACCTTTTGATAAGCAACTGCACCGAAGGGAGAAACCAAATGGAACCGATCAAACTCGCTTTTTTCGACGCGAAGGAATACGACAAGGCGTCCTTTGACGCCGCCAACGACGGCCGCTTTGCGATCGATTATTATGACACAAGGCTGAGTGAGGCCACCGTGCGCCTGGCCGAAGGGTGCGACGCGGTGTGCGCGTTTGTGAACGACGAGATCAACGCCGCCGTGCTCGACGCGCTGACCGGCTTCGGCATCCGGCTGGCGGCGCTGCGCTGCGCGGGCTACAACAACGTGGATATCCGGCACGCCTACGGCCGGGTGCACGTGGTGCGCGTGCCGGCCTATTCGCCCTATGCCGTGGCGGAGCACGCCATGGCGCTGCTGCTCACCTCGGTGCGCCGCATCCACAAGGCCTATATCCGCACGAAGGATTTCAATTTCAGCCTCAACGGACTCACCGGCTTTGACCTGCACGGCAAAACGGTCGGGATCGTCGGCACGGGCAAGATCGGCCGCATTTTTGCGGATATCTGCCGCGGCTTCGGCATGCACGTGATCGCCTACGACAAATTCCCCGCGAAGGACAGCGGCATCGAATACGTGCCGCTCGACGAGTTGTGGGCGCGCTCGGATATCATTTCGTTCCACTGCCCGCTCACCGAAGAAAACCGCCACATGGTCAACCGCGACAGCATCGCCGCCATGAAAAAGGGCGTGATGCTCATCAACACCTCGCGCGGCGGGCTCATCGACAGCGAGGCGCTACTCACTGGCATCAAGGATCGCAAGATCGGCGGCGCGTGTCTGGACGTTTACGAGGAGGAATCGAACGTGTTCTTCCACGATTTTTCGGGGCACATCGTCGACGACGACACACTCTCGCGCCTGATCACCATGCCCAACGTCATCGTCACCTCGCATCAGGCGTTCCTCACGGCGGAGGCGCTGCAGAACATTGCCGAAACCACGCTGGGCAACGTCGAACGGTTTTTGCAGACCGGCGCGTGCGAGAACGAGATCTGCTACAAATGCGGCAAAATCACCGCCTGCCCGCAGGATCACAAAGGCAAGTGCTTTTGATTCAAAAACGAAAACACGCTTTTCCCTTTGCTCATGGCCTCGGGAAAGGCTTGTTTTTTATTTCGGTTTTTCGTCAGCCGACGGGCTGCTCCTGCGGTTCGGGCGCGGGCGGGGCGGTGACGTGCGCGGGGATGCCGCCGGTGACCTTGTCGGGCTGTTCAAAGCGGAGCGAACCGTCATATTCGGCGGGGAACACGCCGTTTTCGGCCAGCATCGCCCGCTGCTTGAGCACGCGGATGACGTATTCATGCTGGTTGTTGTTGTAATCCCAGAAGAAATACGGCACCATCATCAGCAGATGCCCCACGAGGTCAAACGCCAGCGGCACGGCTAAAATGGCGAAGCGCACGTCATCATAAAACAGGATATTCCAGTTGGAATTGAAGCCGCTGCGCAGGATCAGCAGCGGAATGATCAGCCCGACGATGGTGGCGATGGGCGAAACGAACCAGTTGAAAATGTTGGAAAAGCCCTCGAGCCGCTCGCCGGAAAGATACATCTGATAATCGAACAAGCGGATGTTCATGTCGCGCTCGGCCACCTTGGGGATCTCGCCGAAGAAATCGCGGAACCAGTAGGTGGTGAACATCACGACGCCGCACAGGCGGATGTTGCCCCCGAGCGTCAGCAGCGCCAGAATGCAGATGACGCAGTGGAGCGACTCGATCACCTCGCGGAAAATGCGCATTTGCTTGAAGGAAAACCGTTTCATGAACCACGGCGCAAAGAACGTGGGCAGCGTGGTGCGGAACATCAGCAGCGCCATGAGCAGGCTGTATTCCGCGCCCGAAAGCCGCATGGTGTAAAGCATGATGACGACCGTGATGTCGAGCATGCCGTTGCCCAGCGTGTCCAGCAGGGTCGAAAACATGTTCAGCCAGCGGTATTTGTTGCGCATGACCTGAAAGATGCCGTACCAGAACGGGATCTGCTGCTTTTTTTCCAGCGGCGGCTGCGGGATGCGTTCCTGAATTTTGCCGGCAAACACAATGGTCAGCACGGCGCAGGGAATGAAAAAGCCCGGCAGCACGAAGCGGTAAAAGTTGATCTCGTCAAAATTGCCGAGCATCGGAATGATCGCCCCGATGACGGAATTGAGCAGATGACAGATCTTGATGGGATAAGAGCGCATGAAAATGCGTTCCTGCGAATTGGGGCTGATGATCTCGGAGCATTTTTCCAGCTTGTTCGTAAAATCGAACATGGTGAACAGCGAAAATAGCAGATAGGCGATCCAGATGCGCTCGTTCACGTCGGCAATGCGGTAGGCCGGGATCCAGCCGAGCGCCACGATCATGACCGATTTCTGAATGACGTTGGCATACAGGCTGAACTTGTAGCGCCCGTGCTTCGGCACCAGCTTTTTGCGCCAGAAAATGTTGCGCGCGCCGCCCCAGCCGTTGCAGAGCAATTGCACGCCGAACACCTTGAAAAAGGCGCGGGCGTTGATGCCGCTTAAGCCGTCGAGGAAAACGATCAGGCGGCTGCCCGCCGGAAACAGCGCCGACGCGTCAAAAATGAGCATCAGCAGCCCCGCGGCGGAAACGGCGAGATACAGCAGGTTCAGCCGCCGCTCCGTTCGTTTGGGCAGCAGACCGAGGTTGTCGGTCACGAACCAGTCCAGCAGGTTCCACAGGTAAGACAGCGGCAGACCGATGAGCGCAATGACCGAAAACGACAGGTACGGCAGCGCGTAGTGATACATGATCAGGTAGCACGACGCGGCAAAGCCGATGTATTTGAACGGCGCCTGCGCGGCATAGTTGGCAGCCACGCCGAGGAACACGAACAGATATTCCTTGCCGCTGACGTATTTGCCGTTGGCCGTGTCGGGGGTGTTCCAGTGCTCACGCACCCCGGTCATGAACTGGCCGAACTTGCTCATGCGTCAGCCCCCCTTTCCGCGTTGTAAACCACCGGCACCTTGTGCATGAACAGCCCCCGCTTTTGCTGCGGCAGCCAGTTCTGCCCCAGCTGCGGCGCGGCGTTTTCGGCACAGGCCATGCGGATCTGATCCGCGCCCTTGCAGCCGAAAAACGCATGGTGGCCGATCGTTTTCACCGCGGCGGGGATATAGATTTCGGGAAGCTTTTCGCAATAAGAAAACGCGTCGGAACCGATGGCCTCGGTGGATTCCGGCAGGCGAAGGCTGCGCAGGTTGACACATTTGAAAAACGCCATGGTTTGAAACGTCTGTATGCCCTCGGGCAGCGTGACGTGAAACAGCGTTTCACATTCGGCAAACGCCATGGCGCCGATCTCGGTCACGCCGGGCAGCACGTTGTAGCCCAGCGCGGCCGTCCACGCCTTCTGCTCCGGGTCGGTCAGTGCCGCGGGCGCGTCGTCTTTTTTGAGCGCCTCCAGCCACGTTTCGCTCTTTTCTTTCAGCGCTTTGCTGCGCGCGGCGAAGGCTTCGGCCGCCTTGGCGTTCGCGGGCGGCTGTTCCCCCAGCGCGAGCATGGCGCGGTAAAGATCGCTGCGCGCGGGGCAGAGCATCAATTCCGTCGGCCGCCCGTCGGCGAGCCGATACAGCACGCCGTTGTCGGAACAGTAATACGGGTTTGCGGGGTCGACAAGCACCGCCTGCAGCGCGGTGCAGCTATAGAACGCGGTTTCTGGGATATCGACCACGTCTTTGCCGATGAAAATGAACGCCGTGGTCTCGTCGCAGCACAGCGCAAAGCGGCGCACAGCCACCACGCGGCCATCCGTCTGCGTGCCGCCGTCCTCGGAAAACACCGGTCCGATCTCCAGCACGGCGTCGTTTTTATCCGCGATATATTCCGAAAGCATCATGCCGCCGTCGGTTTCCTCATAACGGAATTTCGCCTTGGTCAGCGAGGTCAGGCTCAGCCCGATCGAAACGCCGACAAACAGCAGCAGCACGAGCACGAACACGGCTTTTTTGACGGCGGCCTTGCCGAAAAAGCCGCGCCCGGGCGTGTCGCGGATGACGGTATCCGGCGGGGTCTCAAACAGTGGATCATATAAGAGCGGTTCGCCGTTGTTGATTTCGTCATGAGCCATAGAAACGCCTCCTTATAGGATTGTCTCGGATCATTCCCAAACAAAATCTACTTTGTATCCATTTATTGCATCGCCAAACAGCACAGTCAAAGTCATTTCTGCACTTTCCTGAGCTTTTTTTATAATGTCAGAATTCAAAGCATCCATTTTTAGCTTTGCTTCCATTTGCTTATATGCGTTGTTGAAATCCTGAACACTTAATTGATTGAATATATTGGTGGTTTCACTTGTATTGGTGATAGACTTACTGTCAATGCTGATATTGGTAATTTCAATTTTAGGCATAGTTATTATAACTACTCCGTTATTCGCATCAACTTCCACCTTTGCTTTTGATAAATCTTTAATACCAGCCTCCACTATTCCCTCATAATCAAATGATATAGATTTTCCGGTGAATGCTATATCATGGCCGAATACTTTCTTATAGTTCGGGCCGGAATCATAATGA
>CAMJHI010000127.1 GCA_946405475.1 uncultured Clostridia bacterium | reverse complement strand
TTATCGCCGCCTCGACCGCCGAACCGGTGCAAGAGGACCCGACGCTCGAAAACAAGAACAGCAACTGGGAAGTGCCCATTCCCATTGGAATCTGATCCGGCCGTGAACCCCCGCGCTTTTGCGGGATGAGCCGAACAAAAACAGGAAGAACGCCTGCTGCAACAGGCGTTCTTTTTTTGCGCGCTGCATTTTTCCCTTTTTCGATGGCTTCTTATGGTCACGGCGGACAGCATGTACTACGAATGATCGCACGTTTCAGGTCAATCAGTCGTGGAGCTTATCAAGAACCTGACCCGACAGCAAAGCGTCGATCTGTCGGCAGGCGTTTTTTCGTTACAAAACAGTTAAATTAAAAATAAGATTGCCGAAAAGTCCTTGACGAAGGATGAGCGGCGGCATACCATGAAAGCAGTTAAACGCGGAGGTGTACGGGGTTTGATCGAAGTCAACGGAATCACCAAAAAATTCGGCAATCTCACCGCCATTCAGGACATTACGTTTCAGGTGGAAAGCGGCATGATCTACGGGCTTGTCGGCTACAACGGCGCGGGCAAAACCACGCTGCTCAAAACCATGGCCGACGTTTACCGACCCGACAGCGGCAGCGTGCTCGTCAACGGGCAGCCCGTGCGGGACAATCCCGCCGTGAAGCAGAACCTGTTCCTCGTGCCGGACGATCTGTACTTTCTGCCCTATTCCGGCATGGAACAGATGGCCGCGTTTTATGCCAATTTTTACCCCGGCTTCCGCATGGACACGTTCCACCGCCTGGCGGACGCCTTCGGGCTGGAAACAAAAAAACGCCTGAGCGGGTTTTCAAAAGGCATGCAAAGGCAGGCGGAGCTGGTACTGGGGCTTTCCGCGCACCCGAACGTGCTGCTGCTGGATGAATCCTTTGACGGGCTCGACCCGCAAAAGCGCGCCATCGTCAAAAACCTGGTCACGCAATACGTGGCGGAAACCGACACGAGCGTGATCATTTCTTCGCACAACCTACATGAGCTGAGCGACCTGTGCGACCGCATCGGCCTGATCAACGGCAAGACGCTGGCGCTGGATTATTCCGTGGAGGAAATGAGCCACAGCCGCTGCAAGATCCGCGCGGTATTCGCGCAGGAAATGAGCGAGGAATATTTCAACGGCATTCCGCACACCCGCTTCAGGCAGGACGGCAAGATCATCAGCTTTTCCACCGCGGAAAACCCCGACGTTGTCACCAAGCAGCTTCAGTCGCTCAAGCCGCTGCTGGTGGAGCAATTCCCGCTGACGCTGGAAGAGATATTCCTGGAGGAAATGGAGGGAACCGATTATGACTTCTCAGGCTTCTTCACCGAATAAATCGGTTGCCGGCGCTTCCTTTCGGTTTGCTCTGCGCGGCGGCAGCCTTTACGCCGCCCTGTTCACCGCCACGCTGCTGGTGCTTTTGCCGCTGAGCACGCTGGTGCATCTGCTCGGCGAGCGGCAAGGCGGCGCCCTCAAAGACACATACGTCTTCGTGCTGGGCACCGAAAGCGGCCTGCTGTCGTTCTTCCTGCTCGGGCAGACGGTGCTGTTCAGCCTAATTCTGGGCGTCGTGATGTTCCGCTTCATGCTGTCGGTGCGCGCCTCGAATGTTTACGCCAGCATGGGCGTCAAGCGCTCCGCCCTGTTCCTGTCGCGCTATTTTGCCGGACTGCTGCTGCTGACGCTGAGCATCGCCGTGCCGTTTTTGCTCAGTGGGCTCATCAGCGGCATCTTCCTCGGCTTCAACGTCCAGCTGCTCTGGTCGCTGCTGTTTGCGACCGTCAGCTTTGTCAGCCTTGCGGCGGTTTGCTACACGGTGTTCGCCTGCGTCGCCTGCGGCGTTGGCACGTTGATCGAAAGCCTTGTGTTCAGCCTGCTGCTGCTCGGCGCGCCCTCGGTTTTTTTCGGCGGGCTGTCGCTGTGCGCCTCCGTGCTGCTGTACGGCTGCCCCTTTTCGCTGACGACCTATCTGGATTCCGGCGGTCAAACCAGACTCACCGGCGGTCTGTTCGGCGCACTGGCCAACTATAATCCGCTCACCTTCGCCTATTCCGGCTCTTCCGCCTATCTGGCGGGCTACAAGGGGGTCGACGGGCTGCCCAAGCTGGCGGAAATGTTCGGCGCGTCAGAGCAAAACTGGGTGCGCCCCGATTTTACCCCCGCGCTGATCTGGCTGCTCGTTTCCGCCGTGATCGCACTGATCGCGGTAAACGTCTACCGCCACCGCAAAATGGAGATCGCGGGCTTTCTGGGCGCCGGCAAAACGCTCAACCGGCTGGCCGCTTTCATTTGCGGCAGCGGCTGTTATATGCTCACGTTCCTCATCCTGCAGCACCACACCGTGGCCGCCATGATCGTCGGCAGCCTCGCCATGCTGCTGACAATCTTTGTCATTTTGCTGATCCTGACCCACAGCGCCAAAGCCGTTTGCCAACAGCTTCACCTGATGCTGCTGCAATTGGTTTCGATCACCGCCGTGTTCCTCGTGCTGATCTCGGGCGGCTTCGGCTACGCCGCGCGGCTGCCCGAAACCGAAGCGATCCGCTATGCCGAGATCTCCTCCGTCGCCGTCAACACGGTCCCGGTCGAATCGGGCAACAGCAGCGTGTCGCCTTACGGCTATGACGCGGGCTGCGGCTTCACGCTTGAACCCGCGCTGTTCGGCAAGTTCACCACGGCGCGCGACATCGAACAGGTGCGCAGCATCCACAGCAAGTTCATCCAGCTGGGCAGTGAGGATCTGAAAAGCAGCCGGTACCTCGACACCTGCGTGCTGATCCGTTACACGCTCAAAAACGGGCAGACCCTGCTGCGCTATTATGACCGCGCCGATATGGCGGCGCTGAATCAGTGCCTGACCATCACGGACAGCGATCTGTTCCGCGAACAGCTTCAGACCGCGTTCCACAGCGGCCGGATCGCCGCGCTGAACGAAAAGATTGGCGAAGTGGTCGCCGTGAACGCCGCGCTCGATGAGGATTCGTTCCACCCGCTGACCCTGACCGAACAGCAACACGCAGCGCTGAAAACGGCGCTGCTGGCCGATCTGAGCCGACAATCGGTGCTGCAGCGGTTCTTCCCCGAATCGCCCGCGGTGGGCGCGCTGTGGTTCCGCGTGAAGGACATTGACGGCGCACCGAACGAAACCGGCTCGCTGCCGATGAACTACAACCCCGCCAACGCCGCGAACGAGCCGGTGTTTTACCTCACCGCCGACATGACGGATACCCTCGCCTTTTTTGAAAAGAACGACCTGATGGGGCTGTTTGAAGCGCAGCCCGCCGAGTCGATCAAAAGCATCAGCTTCTGCCCGGCCGCCATCAAAAGCAGCGGCGCGTCATACGACGGAACGGTCGCCTTCACGCCGGACGTTCATGCCGTGCTCATAGGCGACACGGCGGACTTTGAGGGTGAGGAAACGCTTACCTTCGCCAACCCCGTCACCGACCAAAAGCAGATCACCGCGCTGCTGCCGAACATGCACCTGCACTATTTCACGCAGGGCACCGGCTATTTCTGCTGCATCGAATACGAGGACGGCACACAGGTGCGCAAATATATCACCGAAGCCGACGCGCCGGATTCCGTGCGCTATTACAACTACAACTAACGGTTCTCCCCCATCAGAAACGCCCCGGCAGCTTGGTTTAAGCTGTCGGGGCGGATTGTTTTGCCTCTAAAGAGCCACAACAATTCACCGGTTGCCCTATGCCAGGCAACTGTGTTTTTGGTCAGTCGCAAAAAACTACTTCGTCACTTTCCAGTTACCCAAACAACAAAAAAGGCCCTGAAACCAACGCAGTTTCAAGGCTTTCAACCTGAGAATGAATTAAAAAAACTGAAATGAAGAAAAAGGGCTGCTCCTTGTCTTCAGGCATTCGGACGAGGAACCGTCCCCTGTCCGTAATGGTTTGCTCTTCCTTTTCGGTTGCTGCACCCATCAGATACCGCGAAGGCGGAACGTGTTGCAAATAAGCCGTGAGTCGTGAGAAGCCTCCGGACGATCCTGTGTTATTTCGACATGTTCTGCTCTTCTCAAAACTGTTCAGCGGAGCAACGGCTCGCTGAACTTTACCGCACGTCAAACGCAAACAGCGCCGCCGCGGGATCGCCGCCCCATGTGGCACGCAGTGTCAGCGAGACGCTTGCGAGAGGCACGTCAGGCAGCGGGATATTGACGCAGCCCAGCACATTTTCCTCCGTTTCGGCCACGGTGATCCGGTCTCCCGCCTCCGTTACCGCCGTCAGCGCATAGCTTTTTACCAGTGTGGTCGGCAGATGGGTGGAAGGGCTGTCCGGCGTGCGGTTGGCGCGCATCACATGTTTGCGCTCGACCCCGTCCCCCGGCAGCGTATCCCGGTTCAGGTCCGCGTCGAACCGCAGGCGGGCAAAGCACAGCCGCGCGGGCGGATCGAAGGTATAGGTCACAGCCTTCCCCGGTGACAGCGTCACCCGGCGGTCCTCCGCCCCGTACAGACGGTGGTTGCGGTCGATCCCGCCGCGCAGGTTTTCCAGATTGTCCGGTGTTTGCCCTTCGCAGGAAAGCGCTGCGTTCCGGCAGACCTCCGCGATCCGCCGTGTATGATAGGGCAGAAAACACCCGTTGTCCATCAGCCGCTGCTGCAGCAGATCCAGCTTTTTCGCATAGACCCCATCGGGCGAAAGGTCGTATTCCCGCGCGATATCCGCCGCCGTACCCACGGCCTGCCCCAGCAGAGCGCAGGTGGCCATCACCCTTGTGCTGCTGAGCGCCGCGTGGGTGACGGAGATGTTGCGGCCCGCGAAGAAAAGGTTGGGCACGTTGACGGAATACAGCGCCCGATAAGGAATGCCGTAGGGAGAGGGCGTCGCGCCACAGACGTTGGGATTGCCCGCGTGGTAAAAGCCGCCCGGGTGGTGGTCGTCCAGCGGCCAGCCGCCATAGGCGACCACATCCGGGAACCGCCCGCCGGAAAGCACGTCGCCCTGCGTCATGATCACGGGGCCCACCATGCGGCGGGATTCCCGCTTGCCGGGAAGAAAACCGATCCACTCCGGCTCCCAGAGATCCGCGTCGGGGACTTCTCCGCTGTTTTTAATATAGTCTGCCATGCCGTAAGCGAGCGCCAGCAGCTCGTCCCGGAGTTCTTCTGTGTCGTGGATAGAATCCCGGTTGCCGCCCAGCTCCAGGTACCAGAAATTCTCGCCGCTGTTTTCCATTTGCGGTGTCCGCAGCCGCAGCTCCTCCGCCGTCAGTTTTTTGGCCCATGCCGGCGGGATAAACCGGGTGGGCCGGTCGGTTTTGTGCATCTGGATCAGGCAGCTCATCCCCATGGTCTGCCGGTCAGCGGCATGCTGCGAGGTCTTTTCCCCGAATTCGGAGGCCGCTTCCCGTCCCACGCGGTATTGCGCCCCGGTCAGCGGGGCCAGCACACTGTCGCCGGAGCAGTCCGCGAACAGCGCGGCATGGATTTTGTGCATCCGCTGGGCCGTCCCCTGCCAGCCGGTGACGGACACAATATGGTCGCCGTCCATTGCCGCGTCGAATACGGAACAGTTGAGCAGCAGCGTGATATTCGGCTCGCACCTGACCTTCTCATACAGGATGGCGTCCCACGCCGGGTAGAGCTTGTCGGGATTACGATAAAGGGAGGCCAGCTCGATCTCTTCAAGGATGCCGGTCTCTCTGTTGTTGTCGCCCTGCGCGCCGCAGATCCACATACGGATCTCCGACGAGGCGTTGCCGCCCAGCACCGGTCTGTCGTGAACCAGTGCGACCTTGGAACCGCCCCGGGCTGCGGCGATGGCGGCGCACATCCCGGCCAGCCCGCCGCCGACCACGCAGAAATCCACATAATGTTCAATCGTTTGAAAAGCCATACGCCCTCCATATAGTCGATCCCGGTCAGTTCCATGCCGTCCAGCAACTGTTTCGCCGCCTCGCAGACGTCCTCAGTACTTTTCCGCAAAGGGGCTCAAGCCCGGCGGTTTTCAGCAGTTCTGTGACCGTCACGCTGCCGCCGAGACCGGTACAACGGCGGCAGGTCGCCATGCCCCTTCTGATCCTTCTGCATCCGGGCAAGAAACTGCAGCGCCACGACCAGCAGGCAGATAATCAACCCCTTCACCAATCCTGTAAACCGAAAACTCTTTCGTGATCTCGCCGTCTTCAATAACGTTGCTCATAGCATCTGAGAGATCGTCGGATTTCAAAATTCGAGTGAGAGAGTGGGACTGGCCAGCGGGTCCATGCCGATCAGCGAAACTTTTTAGATATATCTTGCAAAACCGATGCCGCTCCGCCCGAAAGAAGCGTGAGCAGAGCCATCCATAATGCGGTCATCGTTGTGAAATACAGTTTCTCCAACACAAACGTAAGACAGCAATTCGGGTTCCGCGCCTCGAAGCGAAGCTCCACCGGCGCGCGCCGATCATCCGACATTTTTATGTTATTATATCACAAAAGCTCAAAGCACGAAACAGTAAATGAGAAAAACAAGAAAAAAGAGCTGGAACGAGGAAAATCGAGGAAAATCGAAGAGCATGGAAAAACGCCCCACCGAAAAGGGAATCGTTTTGGCGCCCTTGTTGGACTCGAACCGTTTATACTCGGTCAGAAACATAGTCGTCTCGCTCGCTTGGAGCGCGTCGCGATACTCCTTG
>CAMJHI010000126.1 GCA_946405475.1 uncultured Clostridia bacterium | reverse complement strand
TATCGGCTATCAGCTATCGGCTATCGGCTGTCAGCTTGGACGCAGCGTCACGCTGACAGCTATCGGCTATCAGCTATCGGCTATCGGCTGTCAGCTTGGACGCAGCGTCACGCTGCAAGGAACGACCTATGATACGAAACATTTTTCTTGATCTGGACGACACGCTGCTGGATTTCAAGGCGGCGGAACGAAACGCGGTGGCGCAGACGCTCACGCAGGTGGGCGTGGCGGTGAACGACCATGTGCTGCGGCGTTACAGCGAGCTCAACGAAAGCCAGTGGAAGCGCATGGAGCGCGGCGAGATCACGGTGGATCAGGTCAAGACCCACCGCTACGAGCTGTTGTTTGAAGAGCTCGGCGTAATCGCCGACGCGGCGCAGACCACAAAAATCTATGAGGGCTTTCTGGCGGCGCAGCACCCCGAGCTGCCCGGCGCCAGGGCGATGCTCGACGCGCTGTTCGGGCGGTATCGCCTTTATCTCGCCTCCAACGGCACGGCGCGCGTGCAGCACCGGCGGCTGGACGAATCCGGTCTGCGCCGCTATTTCGACAAGGTGTTTTTGTCGCAGGAGCTCGGCGCCAACAAGCCGTCGCCCGCGTTCTTTGAAAAGAGCTTTGCGCTCATCGACGGCTTTCAAAAAGACGAAAGCGTCATCTTCGGCGACAGCCTGACGTCCGATATTTTAGGCGGTCTGCGGGCGGGGCTTCTCACAGTCTGGTTCAATCCGCTCGGCAAACCGGTCGGTGAGATCAGACCCGACTATGAGGTGCGCTCGCTCGACGAATTCCCCCCGCTGGTCGCTTCGCTGTGATATAAAAATTCTTCTTTTTTCTCACAAACGCTTGATTCTCTTTTTTTGAGGGATTATAATTCTTCGGTAAAAATACAAGCAAGGAGTGTTACTATGATCAGAATCGGTATCGTCGGTTACGGCAATTTGGGCAAGGGCGTCGAGGCCGCGGTGGCCAACAGCCCGGATATGGAGCTTGTCGCGGTGTTCACCCGCCGTGATCCGGCTTGTGTTCACCCCGCCACGAACGTGCCTGTGGCAAAATTTGACGACATGGCCGCTTATCAGGGCAAGATCGACGTCATGGTCAACTGCGGCGGCAGTGCGACCGACCTGCCCGTGACCACGCCCGTCATCGCTGCGCTTTTCAGTGTGGTCGACAGCTTTGACACCCACGCAAAAATCCCCGAGCACCTTGCCAACGTCAACGCGGCGGCCGAACAGGGCGGCAACGTCGCGCTCATTTCCGTGGGCTGGGACCCTGGCATGTTCTCACTCAACCGCCTTTATATGAACGCCATTCTGCCCGACGGCAAGGATTACACGTTCTGGGGCCGCGGCGTGAGCCAGGGGCATTCCGACGCCATTCGCCGCATTGAGGGCGTGCTTGACGCAAGGCAGTACACCGTGCCGGTGGAAAGCGCGCTGGCCAGTGTTCGCGCCGGTGAAAACCCCGAGCTGACCACCCGCCAGAAGCACACCAGAGAATGCTACGTCGTGGCCGCCGAGGGCGCGGACAAGGCGAAGATCGAAGAAGAGATCAAAACCATGCCCAACTATTTCGCCGATTACGACACCACCGTGACCTTTATCACGATGGAGGAAATGAAGCGCGATCACAGCGGCATCCCCCACGGCGGCAGCGTCATCCGCAGCGGCTGCACGGGGCTTGACCACAGCACCAAACACACCATCGAATACAGCCTCAAGCTCGACTCCAACCCCGAATTCACCGGCAGCGTCATCGCCGCCTACGCTCGCGCGGCTTACCGCCTGAAGGAAAAGGGCGAGACCGGCTGCAAGACCGTGTTCGACGTGGCGCCCGTGCTGCTCATGCCGCAGGAACGCAGCGAGATCGTGGCGAAAATGCTGTAATTCAAGGCGCAATTCCCCGGATTGACGAACGCAGGATCGACCCGAGCGGCGTAAGAACCCCAAACAAAAAAGCGAGACAGGAACGAACCTGCCTCGCTTTTTTGTTTTGTTCGGGTTTATTCGTCGAGCAGCGCCAGGATCTGAGCCTTGGGCTGGAAGCCGACGGCGGATCTGACGGCCTTGCCGCCCTTCATCACCACGAGCGTGGGAATGCTGTTGATCTGGAACGAGGCGGCGAGCTCGGGCTCTTCATCCACGTTCACCTTGCCGACCTTGGCGCGGCCTTCGACCTCGGCGGCGATCTCGGCGATCACCGGCGCGACCATCTTGCACGGGCCGCACCACGTGGCCCAGAAGTCGAGCAGCACGGGCTTGTCCGCTTGCAGGACCTCCGCGTCGAAATTATCCTTTGTGATTTTGATTTCAGCCATTTTCGTTTCTCCTTTCGGGAATCTCCCCACGATCATTATAACCGAAAAAAAGCAGGATTACAAGCCCGGCCGGTTTTGATTGACAAACAACGGGCGACTGCCTCACGGGGCGGGCGCCATGTCGAACGCCAGCTCGCCGCCTTCAAGAAGGTCGGCGTGGGTGACGGTAAAGCCTTCGATCGGTTCGCCGTTGAGGGTGACGGAACGCACGTAAACGTTTTTGTCGCTGTTGTTGCGGGCGGTGACGGTGAGCGTTTTGCCGTTTGCCAGCGTGAGCACCGCGCGGTCGACGGCGGGCGAGCCGATGAAATATTCGTCCGTGCCCACGTTCGGGTAGATACCCAGCGCGGAGAGCGCATACCACGCGCTGACGGTGCCGCCGTCGTCGTTGCCGTCAAGCCCGTTGATGTCGGTGCTGAAGCGGTTTTTCAGCGTCCACCGCACCCATTTCTGGGTCAGGTCGGGGCGGTCGGCGGCGAGGAACAGATAGGGCGTGTGGATATCGTGCTGGTTGCCGATCCAATAGCCCGTGCCCGGGTCAAGATCCGCCCGGCGGGGCGAGGCGCTGCGCATGAACCGATCAAGTTCCTTCACAAATTCCTCTTTCGATCCGAACAATTCGATCAGCCCCGGCACGTCCTGCTGCGCGCTGTAACGCCAGTGATCCGCGCCGCCCTCGCAGAAGGCGTGGAAAAACTTGGTGCCGAACAGATCGTCAAAAAACGAGGTGATGCGCGTGGTGACCGGGTGGAAGACGCCGTCGGCCGTGCGCGGCATGAAGTATTTTGTGGCGGGGTCCCAGATGTTTTTGTAATACAGTGACCGTTCGGCAAAATCCGCGGCGGTTCCCGCCTGACCCAGCGCCGCGGCCAGACGCGACACGGCGGCGTTTTCCCACGAAAACTCCAGCGTTTTGGAAACGGAGTAGCGGTCGATGACGTCGTCCGGCAGGTAGCCGTATTCGTTGAGCGTGGTCAGCTCTTTTTTCAGGTCGGGGTCGCCGATCTCGCCGTCGGCGCAGCGCACCATATAATCCAGCGCCTTCCGCGCGTCAAAATCAAAGCCCTTCAGATAGCTTTCGGCCAGCACGACGTTGGCGGGGCTGCCGAACATGGAACCGGAATAGCCGCCGCCCATCGGCCAGCGCGGCAGCACGCCGCCCTGATCGGCCATGGCCAGCAGGCTTTCGATGCAGTCGCGCTGCACGTCGGGCGCGATGAGCGTGTAAAGCGAGTGCGTGGTGCGGCAGGTATCCCACAGGGACATATCCGTGCGGTAGGTGAAGCCCTGCGCCTTGTGCACCTGCTTGTCAAAGCCGAGGTAGTCGCCGTTGACGTCGGTGAAATCGGTGGGCATGATCATACTGTGGTACAGCGCCGTGTAATAGATGGTTTTGGTGGTTTCATCTGCGTCGATCTTCACCGCGCTCAGCCGCTGTTCCCATTGTTCGGTCGCGGCGGTTCGCAGTTCGTCAAAGCTTTTGCCCGCCGCCTCGGCCAGATAATTTTCTTTGGCGTTTTCCACGCTGACAAAGCTGACGGCCGCCTTGTAGTTCAGTTCTTTTGTGTCAAAGCGCAGCACCGTTTTGCTGCCGTCGGTTTCGGTTCCGGTCGGCGGAGCGTCGAACGCGGCATAAAGATAAACGGTCAGCCCGCCGTAACGGTCGGTGAACGTGCCGTGCAGGGTGGTCTGCGCGGTCAGGGCGTTTTCGGCGGGGCGGTATTCGATCGCCGTGTTTTCCGTGTGCCCGCCGCTCAGGCAGGACGCCGCGTCAACGCTCACGGCGGCGTCGCCCGCTTTTTTGAACGTGAAGCGGAATGCGGCGGTGCGCTCGGTCGCCGTCATTTCACAGCGCACGACCGCGGTGGGCAGGTCGACGCCGTAATAGCCCGGGGTCGCCGTTTCGTTCGCGTGTGAATACGGCAGGCACGTCACGGCCCTGCCCTTCACGCACGGCAGCACGCGGAACATGCCGTAATCGCGCGCGCCCGTGCCGGACAGCCGCCCCAGACTGAAGCCCAGCAGATGGCGGTGCTCATAGTAATAACCGGAGGTGTTCAGTTTGATTTTGGCAAGGCCGCCCACGGCGCAGGTATCCGGCCCCGCCTTGACGGTGCCGAACGGCACGCAGGCCGCCGGGCTGAGCATGGCGTCCGCCCACGGGATGCCGCCCGTGCCGATCAGCGGATTGACGTACTGCGTGAGCGCGCCGGTCTGCGGCTGCGGCCGACCCGTTGTGAGGGGATAGCCGCCGATCAGGCAGGAAACCAGCATTTCGGCTGAAACGAACAAAGACACGATGATTCGCAACAATTTCACACAGATCACCTCTTACGGGAATTATATCATACAATTCTGCTTTTGCAAAGCAAAACCCAAAAGGGATCGCGCCCGGCGGCACAGATAGCAAAGCCCGCCTCGGGTGTGAGGCGGGCCCGTTAAGGAAACACTGAATCAATCACAAGCGCACGATGGAGCGGATATTTTTCCGTTATATTGCACCAAAAATCCTTGCTTTGCGTCAGCAAAGCGGCGGCTTTTTTGCACAATCTGACGAAAAAATCTCTCGCTCCCTCGCACACTCTGATTGAATCAGCGTTTCCTTAGTCAATCAAACCGTGTTGTGAAGCCGGTCATCCGTTGTCGCCGTTGTGCCGTTCTTCTTTGTTTTCGTTGAGTTTATACAGCACGAAGCCGCCCTTCACGTCGCGGCCGGTGTTCCACAACCGTTGCAGCGACAGCCACTGAAATTCGCTGTAGCTGACCGCCTTCACCAGCAGGTCGTCCGCATCTTCTTTTTGGTCGTAGCCGTTGATCAGAAACCAGTGCCAGACGTAGTCCTTCATGGCTTTGTCCCGGTGGTTCAGAATCAGCGTCGGCACGGGGTATCCGGCGTCGATCTGCCGCCTGAGCACTTCAGCGGCTTTTTCATACGGTTCGCTGCCGTCGAACGCCGTCATGCGCAGGGCTTCAACGCCGCAGTCTTTCAGGTATTTTGCGTAGCCGTCGATAAAAAGCTCCAGCCGGTTGACCCCGGACATCCGCGGCCAGAGATATTGTTCCATCCGGTGGGCGAAGGCCACGTAATCGGCCTTGGTCAGCTTGCGCTTGTCAAACGGATAAACGCCGTCCAGCCCCCGGTGCAGCGTAAAATACAGGCTGCTGTCGCAGGCCGTTTCAGCCGCGCAGCCGCCGATGCGCATCATAAAGGTGCGGAACCAATCCTGATTGCCGCCGTAAGAATTCCCGATGGTAAAATGTTCGAGCTCCACTCGCGCCATGAAAGCACCTCACAGAATGTGACGACTTTTTTTAAGAATTTGTCCGTTCCTGACCCGTAGCCGCGCGGATGGCGCCGAGGCAATGGATCCGCACCACGCGGTTGCCGTCGGTTTCCGAGATCTCGCGCAAGGAATCAAGATAGGGCTGAACGAACGCCGGCCTGCGTTTGCCGAGCACGCGGAACATTTCGGGCGCTTCCATGCGCACGCGGTCGTTTTCATCATGCAGCAGCCCCGCAAACACCGGCAGATAGGGTTCATACGGATCGGGCGTGTTGGTGGCGACGTTTTCCGACGCCCAGACAAAGCTCAGCCGCACGTTTGGTTCTATATCGGCGGCAAAGCGGAACAGACCCGCCCAATATGGTTCAATGTTTTGAAAATCGCCCCGGCCGATCCGCCCGAGCGCGTTGACCGCCCGTTCGCGCAGCAGCGGATGTTCGCTTTCGCAAAACGACGCGACGGCGGACACGCTGCTTTGCATGGCGGTCGGATAGTTCAGCCCCATTTCGCCGAGCAGCCACAGTGCCTTGGCCTGAATTTTGACGGAATCCGCGGCAAGGAGCGAGGCGACGGGGGGGATGCTCTCTTCCCACGCGGCTTTGTTGTCGGTCAGCGCCCCGAGGGCTTTGCAGGTTTCCGCTTCGGTCAAGTGTTTTCACCTCAAAGTGCGTTTTGGCGGCAAGCAAGAAAGCGCCGTTCGTCAATAGTATTCCTCCAGCTCCCATTTCAGCGGGTTCTATCGCCAAACGGCCTCATAATCCTGCTGATTCCGGATCACGTGGTCATAATAACGAGCTTGCCAAACGATTTGGTTTGGGTCGATTTGGTGGATCTCCCGACTGACCGCCGCTTTGTAATTCCCGATGACAGTTCCCAAAGTAGGGCCAGCATACATGCTGGCCGCCGTATCGTGGTCAATCACAATAATGGCATGGATATGATTCGGCATGATAACGTACTTGTCAAGCCGGACGCAGGGAAAAACCGAATGGATCGTCAGCAGGCATTTCTCCGCGCATTCTCCATAATCGGTCAGGCGTTCGCCCAACCCGAAAAGGAGTGCTTTGTTATGGGTGCAAATCGTGACAAAATAGAAGTTGTTTTGGGAA